>NZ_JAIUJZ010000098.1:14500-30431 GCF_020176775.1 Saccharopolyspora sp. 6M | reverse complement strand
GTGCTCGACGAGCTGGTCGTGCACGATGCCGCCGCCGTCGAGCAGCAGCACCCGGTCGGCGACCAGCAGCGCCTCGTCCACGTCGTGGGTGACCAGCAGGATCGCGCAGCCGTGCCGCTGCCACAGCTCCCCCACCAGCGCCTGCACCTTGATCCGGGTGAGCGCGTCGAGCGCGGAGAACGGTTCGTCGAGCAGCAGCAGGTCCGGTTCCCGCACCAGGGCGCGGGCCAGCGACGCGCGCTGCGCCTCGCCGCCGGAGAGCACCTTCGGCCACTCGTCGACCCGGTGCCCGAGGCCCACCTCCTCCAGCGCCGCCACGGCCTTGGCCCGGTCCGGCCTGCCACGCAGGCCGAGGACCACGTTGCGCCACACCCGCTTCCACGGCAGCAGCCGCGGCGCCTGGAAGGCGACGGCGCGCCGCTGGGCGACCCGCACTTCGCCGCTGATCTCGTGGTCGAGGTCGGCGAGGATGCGCAGCAGGGTGCTCTTGCCGCAGCCGCTGGGGCCGAGCAGGGCGACGAACTGGCCGGGTTCGATGTCCAGGTCCAGGCCGTCGAGCACGGTGCGGTCGCCGAAGCTCTTGGTGAGCCCGCGCACGGAGGCCGCCGACTCGGCGGGCGCGGGGGCCACCGCGACGCCGGTGGGCTCGGGGGTCACCTGGTCGGTGTCGGGTGCGGATTCGGTCACGCTCCGCGGAAAGCCGGTCGCCATGCCAGCACGGTCCTTTCGAGAAGTCGGACGAGGAAGTCGGCCACCAGGCCGAGCAGGGCGTAGAGCACCAGGCACACGACGATCACGTCGGTCTGGAAGAACTCGCGGGCCATGTTCATCTCGTAGCCGATGCCGGCCGTCGCGTTGATCGTCTCGCCGAACACCAGCGCCAGCCACGCCGAGCCGAGCGAGAACCGCAGCCCCACCAGCGCGTTCGGCATCGCCGCAGGCAGGATCACGTGCCGCACCTGGGCGAACCAGCCGAGCCCGAGGGTCTTGGCCGCTTCGACCAGCCCGGCGTCCACGTTGCGGATGCCGCCGAAGATGTTCATGTACAGCGGGAAGGTCACCGCGAGCGCGATGAGCACGATCTTCGGCGTCTCCCCGATCCCGAACCAGATGATCAGCAGCGGGATGAGGCCGATCACCGGCACGGTGCGCAGCATCTGCATCGGGGCGTCGGCGATGTCCTCCCCGCGCCGGAACAGCCCGGAGAGGGTCGCGAGCACGACGGCGGCGACCAGGCCGAAGACGAGGCCGACCGCGACGCGCTGCACCGAGGCGAGCACCGCGTCCTGCAACCGGCCCTCCTGCCACATCTCCCAGGCGGTGGCGGCGACCGTGCCCGGGGAGGCGAGCGTGTCGTCGTCGAGGACACCGGTGGAGCTGAGCACCTGCCACAGCACGATCAGCCCGATCGGGCTGAAGGTCTTGACCAGCCAGCGGGGCAGCCGCTGCTCCCCCTTGGCCCGGTCGGTGCGCACCGTCGTGACGGGTATCGCGCCGGGGCCGGGGCCGGTGTCGGATCGGGCGCTCTCGGGCGCTGGCAAGGTCATCGTCACGCTCCACTGGCATGCGGGGAGGCGGCACCGGCCGGGTTCGGCGCGGTGCGGCGGAGTTCGAGGGCGCGTCGGCGTCGACGCGGTACCGGGCGCTCCGGTTCGGGAGCGGCCTGCGGTGCGGAGGGTGCCCGGGGCCGGGCGGGAGGAAGGGCTCAGGCGCTACAGAGCGCGGAGGACACTCGGGCGAAATCCACGTATCCGCGCGTGGTGAGCGTCGACGTCCGGGCCATGCGATCACGGTAGCCACGCGCCGCGCCCGCTGTAAACCCAACCCGGCACGACAGGATTGACCTCTCGGATGGTGGGACTCCGCCGGGCAGCCCCCGCACCGGCGATCGGACGGGCAGGAGAACCCCTAGAAGGCCCGCGGAACGGGCGGGCGGACCGCGCCGCTCGGATATGATCGCCGCATCATGAGCTCCGGCGAACTGCTGGCCGTCAGCGATCTGCACGTCGCGATGGCCGAGAACAAGGACATCGCGCGCGGGCTGCGGCCCCGCACCGACGAGGACTGGCTGATCGTCGCGGGCGACGTGGGCGAGCTGTCCGAGGACATCTCCTGGGCGCTGGGCATGCTCGCCGAGCGGTTCGCGAAGGTCATCTGGGTTCCCGGCAACCACGAGCTGTGGACGCCGAAGCAGGACCCGCTGCAGCTGCGCGGCGAAGCCCGCTACCTGGAACTGGTGCGCCGCTGCCGCGAACTCGGCGTCGTCACGCCGGAGGACGAGTTCCCGGTGTGGACCGGGCGCGGCGGGCCGGTGACGATCGCGCCGCTGTTCGTGCTCTACGACTACACGTTCCGCCCCGCCGGGACCTCCACGAAGGAGGAGGCGCTGGCGGTCGCGCACGAGTCGGGCGTGGTGTGCAGCGACGAGTTCCTGCTGCACCCCGATCCGCACCCGACCCGCGACGACTGGTGCCGGGCCCGGCTGTCCTACAGCGAGCGCCGGCTCGCCGAGTGCGACCCGGAACTGCCGACGGTGCTGGTGAACCACTACCCGCTGGTGCGCGAACCCACCGACGTGCTCTGGTACCCGCAGTTCGCGCAGTGGTGCGGCACGGTGCACACCGCCGACTGGCACTTGCGGCACCGGGCGGCCGCGGTCGTCTACGGGCACCTGCACATCCCGCGCACCACCTGGCACGACGGCGTGCGGTTCCAGGAGGTGTCGGTGGGCTACCCGCGCGAGTGGAAGCGGCACGGGCTGCCGGACGATCCGCTGCGCCTGGTCTTCCCGGAGGAGACGTCGTGATCGAACGCCTGCTGCCCGGCGAACTCGCCTGGGAGGAGACCCGCACCGATCCGCCGGACGCCTGGCTGTTCGACGAGGAGGCGGCGGTCATCGCGCGCGCCGTGGACAAGCGGCGCCGCGAGTTCACCACCGCGCGGCACTGCGCCCGCGCCGCCCTCGCGAAGATCGGCGTGCCCGCCGCACCGCTGCTGCCCGGCGAGCGGGGCGCACCCGGCTGGCCGGACGGGGTGGTGGGCAGCATGACGCACTGCGCCGGCTACCGGGCCGCCGTCGTCGGGCTGCGGGACTCGGTGCTCACCGTCGGCATCGACGCCGAGCCGCACGACGCGCTGCCGGACGGGGTGCTCAACGCGGTGACGCTGCCGGCCGAACGGCCGCGGATCGAGGCGCTGTCCACTGCGGACCCGTCCGTGCACTGGGACCGGATCCTGTTCAGCGCCAAGGAATCCGTGTACAAGGCGTGGTTCCCGATCGCGCGGGAGTGGCTGGGGTTCGAGGACGCCGACCTCACCCTCGACCGGGACGGAACGTTCGCCGCGCGACTGCTCAAGACCGGGCCGGAGGTGGAGGGCGAGCCGCTCACGTCGTTCGCCGGGCGCTGGCTCGCCGACGACGGCCTCATCATCACCGCCATCGCCCGCCTGCCGCGCTGATCCCGCGCGCACCACCGCCGGGTCCGGGACGCGGTGCTCACCCGCCCCACCGGGGCATCCCCGCCCGCGACGGCACGTCCCTGGTCAGGCCGCGGTGAGGACGAGACCGCTGGTGGGGACCCCGGTTCCGGCGGTGACCAGGACGTTCGGGACGTCGGTGAGCTGGTTGGCGGCGGTGCCGCGGAGCTGGCGGACCGCCTCGGCGATGCCGTTCATGCCGTGCACGTAGGCCTCGCCGAGCTGACCGCCGTGGGTGTTGATCGGCAACCGCCCGTCCAGCCCGATACCGCCGTCGGCGATGAAGTGCCGCGCCTCGCCGCGCCCGCAGAAGCCGAGTTCTTCCAGCTGCACCAGCACGAACGGCGTGAAGTGGTCGTAGAGCACCGCCGTCCGCACGTCCTGCGGCCCGAACCCGGCCTGCCCCCACAGCTGGCGAGCGACCAGTCCCAGCTCCGGGAGCGCCGCGAGCTCCTGGCGGTAGTAGCTGGTCATGGTGAACTGGTCCGGCCCGCTGCCCTGCGCGGCGGCGGCGACCACGGCGGGCGGGTGCGGCAGGTCCCGGGCCCTTTCGGCGCTGACCACGACCACGGCGACGCCGCCGTCGCTCTCCTGGCAGCAGTCCAGCAGGTGCAGCGGCTCGGTGATCCACCGGGACTCCTGGTGCTCGGCGAGGGTGATGGGCCGCCCGTGGAACCAGGCCTTCGGGTTGGTGGCCGCGTGCGCGCGGTCGACGACCGCGACCCGGCCGAAGTCCTCGCTGGTGGCGCCGTACTCGTGCAGGTAGCGGCGGGCGAACATGGCGACCTGCGCGGCCGGGGTGCCGAGTCCGACGGGATAGCTCCAGCCGTTGTCCACTCCGGACGAGGTGGGGGCGGCGGCCGCGGCGGCCTGCACCTGGCCGAACCGGTGCCCGGAGCGCTCGTTGAACGCCCGGTAGCACACCACGACGTCCGCGATCCCGGCCGAGACGGCGAGCGCGGCCTGCTGCACGGTGGCGCAGGCGGCACCGCCGCCGTAGTGCACCCGGCTGAAGAACCGCAGTTCCGGCACGCCCAGTTCGCGCGCCACCGCGATCTCGGTGTTCTCGTCCATCGTGAACGTCACCAGACCATCCACATCGGACGGTTCGAGCCCGGCGTCGGTGACCGCGGCGCGGACCGCCTCGGCGGCCAGCTGGAGTTCGCTGCGGCCGGAGTCCTTGGAGAACTCGGTGGCGCCGATCCCGGCGATGGCGGTCCGTCCCGCGAAGCTCATGATGCCCCCTCCGGCAGCGCGACCCGGACGGTGCCGCGCAGGTGTTCGCCGAGTCCGTTGCGGCCCAGCACCTCCACCTCGAACTCGCCGTCGTCCGCGCGGGACAGCACCTGCCCGAACAGCGCCAAGGTGTCGTGCGCGTAGCAGGGTGCGCCGAGCCGCACCGACACGCCGCGCACCAGCGCCTCCGGGCCCGCCCAGTCGGTGACGTAGCGCTGCGCGAGCCCGGTGCTGGTGAGGATGTTGACGAAGATGTCCGCGGATCCCCCGGCCTGCGCCCGGTCGCGGTCGTGGTGCACGTCCTGGAAGTCGCGGGTGGCGAGCGCGCTGCTGACGATGAAGGTCGGCGTCATCTCGATCCGCACCTCCGGCAGCGACTCCCCCACCCGCACCTCCGGGGCGGTGCGCGTGCGCGGCAACGTGGTCATGCGGCACCTCCGGCCGGCCGCCAGAACGGCGTGGTGATCTCCCCTTCGGCCCGGTAGTCCACCTGGACCCGCAGGCCGATCTCGACCCGGTCCGGTTCGACGCCGTGCAGCTCGCCGAGCATCCGCACCCCTTCGTCCAGTTCCACCAGCGCGATCACCAGCGGCAGCGTCTTGCCCGGTAGCGGCGGGTGGTGGTGCACCACGTAGCTGTACACCTCACCGAGCCCGGCGGCGACCAGGTGCGTCGGCGAGGTGGCGCCGCACTCCGGGCACATCGGGCCGGGCGGGTGGCGCAGCAGGCCGCAACCGCCGCAGCGCTGGATCCGGAGCTCCCGCTCGGCGGTGCCCGCCCAGAAGTACGCGGTGTCCCGGCTGATCGCGGGCAGGATCGCCGGCGCCGGTTCCGGTTCGGCCGCCGGAGCGGCCGGTTCCCCCTGCGGCGGCCGGAACTTCAGCACCCGGAACATCATCTCCGCGACCGGTTCCGCCCCGGAGTACCAGGTGCTGCGGGTGGTGACGAACCAGCCGTCGCCGAGGCCGGTCCACTTGGGGCCGACCACCGATTCGAGCCGGGTGGTGACGCCGATCCGCTCGCCGTGGCGCAGGTACCGGTGGTAGGTCTGCTCGCTGTTCGTCGCGACCACCGAGGTGAAACCGCGCTCGTCCAGCGCGGTCATCATCGCGTGCAGCGGATCGTCGGTGTCGAAGTCGGGGCGCAGCCCGGGCATCGTCCACACCTGCGCCATCGCGGGCGGGGCGACGAGTCCACCGTGGACGGACGCGGTGGCCGCGGATTCGTCGGTGTAGACGGGGTTCTCGTCGCCCAGCGCCTCCACCCAGTTGTTGATCATCGGTTGGTTCACCGGGTCCCGCGCGAGCCGCGGCCCCGACTCCCCCGCCGCCCGGATCCGCTCGGCCACCGCCCGGATCTCCGCATCGGCGTCCCGCTCCACCTGCACGCCCATCACCGCTCCCTCCGCTCCAGCGCCCGTCCCCGATCCCCGCGCCCCGCCACGGCGAAGCCGGTCAGCACCGGTCGCGGCGGGCTCGTGCCGCTCACCGCGGGACCCTGGGCAATCCGAGACCGGCCGTGGCGATCAGCTCCCGCTGGACCTCGTTGACACCGCCGCCGAAGGTGAGCACCAAGTTCCGCTTGCCCTGCACGTCCAGCCAGTCCAGCAGCCGCCCGGTGCCGGGGTCGGCGGCGTCGCCGTGCCGGGCCACCACCTCCTCGAACAGCCGGCCCAGGGATTGGATGCGCTCGGAGGTGAGCACCTTCGTCGTCGAGGCGTCCGCCGCCGCCACCGGCCCGCCCGCGGCGACCTGCCAGTTCAGCAGCTCGTTCACCCGGGTGCAGGCGTGCGCGAGCGCCAGCGCGCGCCGCACGTCCGGCAGCTCCACCAGCGGGGTGCCGTCCGGGTCGCGGCGCGCGGCGGCCCAATCCCGGACGCGCGCGGCCATCCCGTCGATGCGCCCAGCGGGCCCGAGCATGACCCGCTCGTGGTTGAGCTGGGTGGTGATCAGCTGCCAGCCGCGGTCCTGCTCCCCCACGAGCCGCGACACCGGCACCCGCACCCCGGTGAAGTAGGTGGCGTTGACGTGGTGCGCCCCGTCGCAGGTGATGATCGGCGTCCACGAGTAGCCGGGGTCGGTGGTGTCCACGATGAGGATCGAGATCCCCCGGTGCTTCGGCGCGTCCGGGTCGGTGCGGCAGGCCAGCCAGATGTGGTCGGCGTCGTGCGCACCGGTGGTGAAGATCTTCTGGCCGTCCACCACGTAGTGGTCGCCGTCGCGCACGGCGCGGGTGCGCAGCGCGGCCAGGTCGGTGCCCGCCTCCGGTTCGGTGTAGCCGATGGCGAAGTGCAGCTCCCCGGCGAGGATCTTGGGCAGGAAGTGGGCCTTCTGCTCGGGCGTGCCGTGCGCCAGCAGCGTCGGGCCCACCGTCTGCAGCGTCACCGAGGGCAGCTGCACGTCGGCGCGCGCCGCCTCGCTGGCGAAGATGTGCTGGGCCACCGGGCCGAACCCGCGGCCGCCGTACTCCACGGGCCAGCCGACGCCGAGCCACCCGTCGCGGCCCATCCGCCGCACGACTTCGCGGTACACCGCGCCGTGCCGCTCGGTGCCGAGTTCGGCCCGCTCCTCCTCGCTGAGCAGTCCGCCGAAGTACTCGCGCAGTTCGGCGCGCAGCGCCTGCTGCTGCTCGGTGCAGTCGATGAACACGGGTGCTCCTCACCGCCGCGCGAGCCGGTCGGCGCGCGCGTCCACCGCGCTCCCGGGGCCGCCCAGCAGCCTGGTCAGGTCCTTCACCAGCGAGTGGTGCCGGTGCAACGGGTAGGTGACGTCGAGCCCGATCCCGCCGTGCAGGTGGTGGCAGGTGTGCAGCGCGGCCGGGGCCTGCTCGGTGAGCCACAGCGCGGCGACCGCCAGGTCCTCCTCGGCGGGGCGCCGCTCGTCGAGCCGCCAGCAGGCCGCGAGCACCGCGAGGTGCAGGGTGCGGGCGGCGATGTGCACGTCGGCGATCTGCCCGGCGACGGCTTGGAACGCCGCGAGCGGCCTGCCGAACTGGGTGCGGGTGCGCACGTGCTCGGTGGTGAGCGCGAGCGCGCCCGCGAGGGCGCCGTCGCCGAGCGCGCAGATCCCGGCGCGGGCGCACCGCAGCAGGTCGGGCAGCGCGTCCGCGCCGCCGAGCCGTTCGCCGCGCGCCTGCGCGAAGCGCGCGGTCCACGCGGTGCCGCCGGAGGTCGAGGTGGGTTCCAGCTCGACGCCGGGCGCGTCGGGCCGCAGCAGCGCGACGGCGGTCCCACCGCCTTCGACGGTGACCGGGACCAGGATCTCGCGGGCCGCGGCGGCCGCGGGCACGTCGGTCTTGGTGCCGGTGACGACCAGCTCGGCGCCGTCCGGCCGGGCCGAGGTGCGGGGTGCGGGGGTCAGCGGCGCGGAGGGTTCGCCGAGCGCGGCGGTGAGCACCTGCCCGGATCCGACCTCGCCGAGCAGCCGGTCCTGCTGGGCGGGGGTACCGTGCCGGGCCACCGGCAGCACGCCGAACGCCGTGGTCGCCAGCGCCGGGACGGGGGCCGCGTGCCTGCCGATCTCGGCGAGCAGCACGGCGGTGGCCAGCGGGCCGAGCCCGGCGCCGCCGAGGCGTTCCGGGACGGCCAGCGAGAGCAGTCCGGCGGCGGCCAGCGCCTTCCAGGTGCGAGAACCCGTTCCGGATCCGTCGCCGTCCGGCGCGTTCCGGCTCCGATCGCGTTCGCGGACGAGGACGTCGTTCGCCAGCTCCCGCAACGGTTGATGCGTGTCGTCGAGCGCGAAATCCACATCGGCTCCCCGCGTCGCCCAGCCCGGATCATGAATGGAACTTGTTCTAGTTCTAGCCGCACGGGCGGTCCCGGCGCAAGGGTTCA
This sequence comes from Saccharopolyspora sp. 6M, assembly GCF_020176775.1. Classification (NCBI taxonomy): domain Bacteria; kingdom Bacillati; phylum Actinomycetota; class Actinomycetes; order Pseudonocardiales; family Pseudonocardiaceae; genus Saccharopolyspora; species Saccharopolyspora sp. 6M. Next base: position 21,886 of record NZ_JAIUJZ010000098.1, on the reverse strand, counting down.
GCCCCGCGGCAGGCCCAGGATCCGCTCGGCCGCGACCGTGCGCAGCACCTGCGTGGTGCCGCCTGCGATGCTCAGGCACCGGCTGAGCAGGAACTCCCGCGCCGGTCCCGCCGCCGCACCGTCGGCCGCCGCGCCCTCCGCTCCGAGCAGTTCCAACGCCGTCTCCGCGACCTGCTGGCGGTGGCGCACCCCGACCAGCTTCTCCACGCTCGCCTGCGCGCCCGGATCGCGGCCTTCCAGGCTCAGCAGCGTCGCCCGCGAACGCAGCAGCGACACCGACAGGCCCTCCGCCACCCGCGCGCCCACCCGGTCCAGCCCGGGATCGTCCGCCTCCCGCGCCACCGCCAGCAGCGCTTCCACCTCCGCGCCCAGCGCCGAACCACCGCCCATCGCGACCCGCTCGCCGGACAGCGTGGTGCGCGCCAGCCGCCAGCCCTGACCCGGTTCGCCCACCACCTGCTCGTCGGGCACGAACACGCCGTCCAGGAACACCTCGTTGAACACCGACTCGCCGGTGATCTCCCGCAGCGGGCGCACGTCGATGCCCTCGGCCGCCATGTCCACCAGGAAGTAGGTGATGCCGCGGTGCTTCGGCACGTCCGGGTCGGTGCGGGCCAGGCAGATCGCCCAGTGCGCCTCGCGGGCCATCGACGTCCACACCTTCTGCCCGTGCAGCCGCCACCCGCCGGGCACCCGTTCGGCACGGGTGCGCAGCCCGGCCAGGTCGGAGCCCGCCCCGGGCTCGCTGAACAGCTGGCACCAGGTGATCTCGCCGAGCGCGGTGGGCCGCACGAACCGCGCGCACTGCTCGGCCGTGCCGTGCCCGAGCAGCGTCGGCACCGCCCAGCCGCCGATCACCAGGTCCGGGCGGACCACCCCGGCGGCGCGCAGCTCCTCGTCGATCAGCAGCTGCAGGCCGGGGCCCGCGTCGAGGCCGTGCGGGCGCGGCCAGTGCGGCGCGAGGTAACCGGTGTCGACCAGCCGCGCCCGCTGCTCACCGGCCGGAGTCCGCGCCAGTTCCCGGGCGGTGGCGCGCACTTCCGCCCGCCGCTCCCGCACCGCCGCGGGCAGCTCGCCGCCCGCGCCGAGCCCGCGGCGGGCACCACCCAGGGCGAGCTCGGCGGTGCGCCGCCGCCACGCCCCTCCCCCGCCGAGCCACTGCCGCAGGGCCACCGCGCGCCGCAGGTGCAGGTGCGCGTCGTGCTCCCAGGTGAAGCCGATGCCGCCGAGCACCTGCACGCAGTCCTTCGCGGTGTCCACCGCCGCGTCCAGCGCGATCGCCCCGGCCGCCGCGGCCGCGAGCGGGTGCTGGCCGGGGTCCTCGTCCAGCGCGCGGGCCGCGTCCCAGGCCAGCGCGGCGACCTGCTCGGCGCGGCACAGCATCTCGGCGCACAGGTGCTTGACGGCCTGGAAGCTCCCGATCACCCGGCCGAACTGCTCGCGGGTGCGGGCGTGCGCCACCGCCGTGCGCAGGCACCACCCGGCGACCCCGGAGGCCTCGGCCGCCGCGAGGGTCACCAGCACGTCGCGCACCTCCGCAGTGCCCATCCCGGGCAGCAGCGACTCCGCGCCGACCTCGACGCCGGAGAGCTCGATCCGGCCCAGCGAGCGGGAGAAGTCCAGCGCGCGGCGCGGTTCGATCCGGGCGCGGGCCGCGTCGAGCAGGAACCACGCGTCCCGCCCGTCCGGGCCGCGCGCGGCGAGCAGCAGGCTGGCGGCGTCCGGCGCGGACGGCACCGGATCGACCACGCCGGACACGAGCAGCCCGCCGCGCGGGCCCGCTTCGGCGACCAGTCCTCCGGGGCCGGCCGCGACCGCGACCGGGAGCGCACCCGCGGCCAGTTCCGGCAGCACGGCGGGGAGATCTCCACCACGGCCGAGCAGCACGCCGGCCGCGCAGGTCGAGGCGATCGGCCCGGGCGGCAGCGCCTCGGCCACCGGTTCCAGCGCCGCCGCCAGATCGGCCATCCCGCCGCCCGCGCCACCGTTGCGCTCCGGCACCGCGATGGCGAACACGCCCAGCTCGGCCAACTCCGCCCAGCCGCGGCCCGGTTCCCACCGGGTTCCGGGTTCTTCGCGGGCCCGCACCTCGCCGGTGCCGTCGAGCCGGTCGGCCCACGCCCGGATCGACTCCCGCACGTCGCGCTGCAGTTCGGTGCTCGCGATCGGCATCGCGCCCTCCCACGCCGGAGACTAGGTAGAACACGTTCTACCTGATTCGGGGTGTTCCTGCGTAGGCTCGGCGGGACAGCCGGACCCGAAAGGACTCACGTGACACCGACCGCGACGACCGGAACCCCCAGCCTGCCGCCCGAACTCGCGGCCAAGGCCGAGCGGGCGATCGGCTTCATGCCCGCCGACGAAGGGCTCGCGCTGCACCGCGCCGCCCTCGACTTCCTCGGCACCGGGCTGGCCGTCGAGGTCGGGTCCTACTGCGGGAAGTCGACGATCTACCTGGGCGCGGCGGCCCGCGCCACCGGCGGCCGCATCGTCACCGTCGACCACCACCGCGGTTCCGAGGAGCACCAGCCCGGCTGGGAGTACCACGACCCGCAGCTGGTGGACCCGCAGGTCGGCAAGCTCGACACGCTCGGCGTGTTCCGCCGCACGATCGCCGACGCCGGGCTGGAGGACGAAGTGGTGGCGATCGTCGGCAGCTCCCGCACCACGTCCTCGTTCTGGCGCAGCCCGCTGAACCTGGTGTTCATCGACGGCGGGCACACCGACGAGGCGGCGAACACCGACTTCGAGGGCTGGGCGCCGTGGGTCGCGCCCGGCGGGGCGCTGGTCATCCACGACGTGTTCCCCGACCCGGCCGACGGCGGGCAGGCGCCGTACCGGATCTACCGCCGCGCCCTCGACGGCGGGAACTTCCGGGAGGTCCGCCAGGTCGGCTCGCTGCGCGTGCTGGAACGCACCGCGGGCGAACCCGGCACCCTCTGACTCCGGACGAGCGGCCCACCGGCCCGGCGAGAACGGGCAGGTGGGCTGCCGGGCCCGATCAGTCGGTGACGAGCTCCGAGAGCCGCGCGGGGCAGCCGCAGGCGTCGTCCACCGGGCGGGCGCCGGTCGGCGGGCCGGGCCGGGCGGTGTGGAAGATCGCGGCGCCCGGCGTCGCGCGGCACAGCGCGTCCGCGGCCAGCACCACCGCCGCCCCCGTCCACGTGGTGCGCTCCACCGGCCACCGCTTGCGGTCGGAGTAGACCAGGCCGGTCCAGTACGAACCGTCCTCCTCGCGCAGGTGCTGCATCGAGGCCAGCGCCTGCACCGCCAGCTCCCGCCGCCCCAGCAGCTCCAGGCTCAGCACCAGCTCGCAGGTCTCCGCGCCCGTCACCCAGGGGTTGTCGTCCACGCACCGCACGCCGAGCCCGTCGACGAAGAAGTCCGACCAGCGCCGCATGATCCGGTCGTGGCCGGTGGCATCGCGCAGCGGTCCGCCCAGGACCGGGTAGTACCAGTCCATCGCGTAGCGGTCCTTCGCCGCGAACGCCTCCGGGTGGTGGCGCAGCGCGTGCGCCAGCCGCTCCAGCGCCACCTCCCAGTCCGGCTGCGCGACGCCGAGGCGCTCGGCCAGCGCCAGCGCGCACACCAGGCTGTGGTGGATGCTGGCGCTGCCCGCCAGCAGCGCCTCCCCCGCGACCTCGCCGCCGGTGCCCCGCGCCCAGGCGACCTCGCCGCGGACCTGCTGCAGGCCCAGCACGAAGTCGATCGCCCGCCGCACCACCGGCCACATCCGCTCGGCGAACCCCTCGTCACCGGTGGTCGTGACGTGGTGCCAGACGCCGACCGCCGGGTAGGCGCAGAAGTTGCTGTCCGACGCGGCGTCCTCCACCGCGCCGTCCCGCACCTGCAGCGGCCAGGACCCGTCCGAGCGCTGCGTCGCGCGCAGCCACTCGTAGGCCCGTTCGGCCTCGGTGACCAGGCCGGCCGCCGACAGGGCCATCGCCGACTCGACGTGGTCCCACGGGTCCACGTGCCCGCCGGGGAACCACGGCACCGCGCCGGAACGCAGCTGCACCGCGGCGATGGACCGCGCGGTCGCCAGCACCTGCGGCGCGGAGACCACCCCGTCGACGGCCGGCAGGTCAGGCACTCGCGACTCCCGGTTTGTACAGGTACACCGCGAGGCTCTTGCCGAGCACCGGGTTCAGCGCGGACTCGACGGTCCGGGTCAGCCACGGCTTCTTCATCAGGTCCCACACCAGCAGCTTGTGGTACAGCTTCGGCAGCGGGTGGTCCCCGTCGTCCACGCCCACCGCGCACTTGAGCCACCAGTACGGCGAGTGCAGCGCGTGCGCGTGGTGGTGGTGCACCTCGCGCAACCCCGCCTCCCGCAACCGGCCGATCAGCTGCTCGCGCCGGTAGATGCGCACGTGCCCGCCCTCGACCTGGTGGTACTCGTCGGACAGCGCCCAGCAGATCCGCTCCGGCCACTGCCGCGGGACCGTCACCACGACGCGGCCGCCGGGCCGCACCACGCGCACCAGTTCGCGCATGGCCTTCTCGTCCTCCGGGATGTGCTCCATGATCTCGGAGGCGATGACCTGGTCGAAGTGGTCGTCCGGGAACGGCAGGCCGAGCGCGTCCCCGCTGACCGTCGTCGCCGACGCCCCTTCCGGCACCTCACCGGCGGCGGCCATCGCGCCGAACATCGTCTCCACCTCGGCCAGCGCCTCGGTGTCCTGGTCGAAGGCCACCACGTTCGCGCCGCGCCGCAGGTACTCGAAGGAGTGCCGTCCGGCACCGCACCCGAGGTCCAGCACCCGCTGCCTGCCGTTCTCGCCCATCCGCCGCCTGCGCTCCGGGTCGTCCAGCAGCGCGCCGAGCGCCCCGGCGAGCGCTTCGGCGTCCCCGGGCGGCACCAGGTCGGCGCACTCCCCGTCCGGTCCGGCGACCTCCGGGATCGCGCCCGCGCGGCTGGCGACCAGCGGGGTGCCGCAGGACATCGCCTCGACCGTGGGCAGCGAGAAGCCCTCGTAGAGCGACGGCACGCAGGCGATCTCGGCGGAGCCGACCAGCTCGGCGAGCTCCTCGTCGCTGATGCCGCTGACGGTGCGGACCGCGCCGGAGATGTCCAGCTCGTCGATGAGCCGTTCGGTCGGCCCGCCCGGGGTCGGCGAGGCGACGAGAACGAGTTCCACCTCGCGCTCGGTGCGCAGCTTCGCCACCGCCTCCAGCAGCGTGCCGACGCCCTTGAGCGGGGTGTCCGCGCTGGCCATCGCGACGATCCGGCCGGGCACCCGCGGGCGCTCCGGCGGCCGGAACACCTCGTGGTCCACGCCGAGCGGCACCACCCGCAGCCGTCCCGGGTCCACGCCGAAGTCCTCGACGATGTCGCGGGCCGAGGATTCCGAGACGGTGAGCAGTTCGGGGATCCGCCGCGCCACCCGGCCCTGCATCCGCAGGAACCCGTACCAGCGGCGCACCCCGAACCGCCGCCAGCCCTCGGCGGCGGCCAGCTCCAGCCTGCGGTCGTGGGTGATCGGGTGGTGCACGGTCGCCACCAGCGGCAGCCCGGCGCGGCGCAGCCCCAGCAGCCCGTAGCCGAGGCATTGGTTGTCGTGCACCACGTCGAACTCGCCGGCCCGCGCCCGCAGCAGCTTCGCCGCGCGCAGGCTGAAGGTGAGCGGTTCCGGGAAGCCGGCCGACCACATGGTCGCGACCTCCAGCACGTCGGTGAGATCGCGCAGCTCCCGCCAGTGCGGGGTGCGGAACGGGTCGGGTTCCCGGTAGAGGTCCAGGCTCGGCACCCGGGTCAGCTCCACGCCCGGATCCAGGTCCGGGTACGGCGGGCCGGAGAACACCTCGACGCGGTGGCCGAGCCCGACCAGTTCGCGGCTCAGGTTCCGGACGTAGACGCCTTGCCCGCCGCAGTGCGGCTTGCTCCGGTACGACAGCAGCGCTACTCGCACGAATTCACCTCGCAGGGCCGCCGCGGCACGCAACGGGTAGAGTGGAACATGTTCTCATCCAGGCATGCGGCCGGCGCAGCCCCGCCGGGAGGGACGCCGCCCCCGCGGGCGGCGCAGCGAGACCGACGCACGAGAGGACCGACCTCATGAACGCCATGCCGCGACGCGGTGCCGCGAGCAGCGCGGCCAGCCTGCTGGCCGACGACCAGGGCGGCTCGGCGGCGCAGAACGCGCGTCGCAAGCGGATCATCGACGCCACCATCGCCCTCGCGGGCAAGGGCGGTTACGAGGCCGTGCAGATGCGCGCGGTGGCCGAGAAGGCCGACGTGGCGCTGGGAACGCTCTACCGGTACTTCCCGTCCAAGATCCACCTGTTGGTGACCGGCCTGGCCCGCGAGTTCGAGCGGTCGCTGGACCGGCTGGACCGCAGCAAGATCCCCGGCGACACCCCGTACGACCGGGTGCTGCACGTGCTGTCCCGCACGACCCGCAACATGCAGCGCAACCCGCAGTTGACCGAGGCGATGACGCGGGCGTTCATGTTCGCCGACACCTCGGCGGCCAACGAGGTCGACGCGGTCGGCGCGCTGACCGAGGCGCTGTTCAGCGGGGCGATGACCACCGGCGACGAGGAGCCGACCGACGAGCAGCGCGCGATCGCCCGCGTGATCGCGGACGTGTGGCTGTCCAACCTGGTCGCCTGGGTGACCCGCCGCGCCTCGGCGACCGACGTGGCGAACCGGCTGGAGCTCACGGTTCGCCTGCTGCTGCGCTGAAACCCGGCGCGCGCTGTGCCGCCGTCCCATCAGGCCTGCCGGTAGCGGTCGACACCGTCCGATGTGGACCGGCGCAGGCGGCCGCGCTCCACCAGCACGTCCAGGTGCGCCAGGGTCTCGCCGACGGCCAGGATCCGGTTGAACTCGTCCAGGTCGGCGAAGGCCCGCTCCCGGCGGGTCCAGCCGAGCACGCCCGCGACCTCGAAGCCGGTCGCCGCGCCCGCGAGCACGGCGGCCGCGGTCTGGTCGAGGCGCCGCTCGTGGTGGTCGAGGAGTTCGGCGACCCTGGCGTGCGCGCTGCCGGTGACCGGTCCGTGCGCGGGCAGCAGCCGCAGGTCCGGCAGCTCGCCGACCAGCCGCAGCGAGCTCAGGTAGTCACCGAGCGGCAGCGGGGTGCGGGCGGCCTCCAGCCCGATGGACGGCGTGATGTGCGGCAGCACGTGGTCCCCGGCGAACAGCAACCCGTTCGCCGCGTCGACGAACACGACGTGCCCGCGGGTGTGGCCAGGGGTCTCCAGCACGCGCAGCGTCCGGGAACCGACCCGGACCTCGGCACCGTCGTCGAGCCACTCGTCGGGCTGCTCGTAGTCCTGCTCCGGCCCGCCGCCCCCCCCCCCCCGCGCGGGGCGCCCCCAAGCGGCGCGCGCGGGGGGCCCCGCGCGGTGCCGCGTTGCCCGCGGGCCGTGCCCCGGGGCCGG
>NZ_JAIUJZ010000098.1:0-14492 GCF_020176775.1 Saccharopolyspora sp. 6M | reverse complement strand
CACGATAGGAGACCGGGTGGTGCCACGAGTGGGTGGACTATCCGGCGGGGGGGGCCGCCCCCCCCCCCCCCCCCCCCCCCCCCCCCGCCCCCGCCCCCCCCCCCCCCGCCGCGCGCGCCGCCACCGGCGCGTTCCAGCTTGCCGAGCTGCCGGTCCGCGGTGCCGTCCAGCAGCGCCTCCAGCGAGGGGCGTTCGCCCGCGCCGAGGGCGATGGTGGCGCCGGTCTCGGCGCGCAGCCGCACCGCGAGGGTGTAGTGGTCCCGGTGCAGGTGGGTGACCAGGAACCGGCGCACGTCGCCGATCCCGCGCTCCAGCAGCCCGAGGCCGCGCTCCAGCGCTTCGCGGGCCTCCGGCAGCGCCCACCCGGCGTCGACGAGCGCCAGCCCGTCGCCGTCCTCCAGGGCGTAGACGTTGACCGCGCGCAGCCCGTCGCCGGGCATGGGCAGCGGGATCCGGTGCACCCCGGGCGCGACCTCGAACGCCCCGGGTTCGATCCACTCGTGCCGCCCGCGCGCCACGTCCACTTCCACCAACCGAACCTCCCGGATGACGACCTCGCCCCTGGCAAGGTAAACGTGAAATGTCCTCAGAAGGTCACGTGCGGTCTAGAACACACCTCCCGGGCGGGCTCCGGAGCACGGTCCGGACCGGCGCAACGCCCTCCGGCCGGGCGCGCGGCCCCGCCCGCACCCGGCCGACCAGCGATGGCTCCGCCGAGCAGGAATCCTGACATCCGATCGGTGATCCGCGCCACGTGGCCCCGGCCGCGCTAGTCGCCGAGCCGTTCGAGGACGGTGACGTTCGCGGTGCCGCCTCCCTCGCACATCGTCTGCAGGCCGTAGCGGCCGCCGGTGCGCTCCAGCTCGCCCAGCATCGTCGCCATCAGCTTCGTCCCGGTCGCGCCCAGCGGATGCCCGAGCGCGATCGCGCCGCCATTCGGGTTGACCTTCGCCGGATCCACGTCGATCTCCCGCTGCCAGGCCAGCACCACGCTCGCGAACGCCTCGTTGATCTCCACCACGTCCAGGTCGGACGCGGACAGCCCCGCCTTCCGCAGCGCGTGCCGGGTGGCCTCGATCGGCGCGGACAGCATCAGCACCGGGTCGTCGCCGCGCACGCTCAGGTGGTGGACGCGGGCCCGCGGGCGCCAGCCGTGCGCGGCCACCGCCCGCTCCGAGGCCACCAGCAGCGCCGAGGCGCCGTCGGAGAGCTGGCTGGACACCCCGGCGGTGAGCAGCCCGTCCGGCCGCAGCGGCCGGAGCGCGGCCAGCTTCTCCGGCCCGGTGTCGCGGCGCGGCCCCTCGTCCCGCTCCACCCCGGCGACCGGCACCAGCTCGGCGTCGAAGCGGCCCTCGTCGATCGCGGCGATCGCACGGCGGTGGCTGCGCAGCGCGAACTCCTCCATGTCGGCGCGCGAGACGCCCCAGTGCCGCGCGATGAGCTCGGCGCCCTGGAACTGGGTCACCTCGGCGTCGCCGTAGCGCCGCTGCCAGCCGTGCGAACCCGAGTCCGGTCCGTAGGCCACCGGGAAGTCCAGGCCGTCCGCGGCGCGCAGCGCGCTGCCGATCGGGATGGCGCTCATGTTCGCCACCCCGCCCGCGACGACCACGTCCGCGGTGCCGCTGAGCACCGCCTGCGCCGCGAAGTGCACCGCCTGCTGCGAGGAACCGCACTGCCGGTCGATCGTCACGCCCGGCACGTGCTCCGGGAAGCCGGCGGCGAGCCAGCCGGTGCGGGCGATGTTGCCCGCCTGCGCGCCGACCGCGTCCACGCAGCCCCACACCACGTCGTCCACTTCGCCGGGGTCGGCACCGGTGCGCCGCACCAGCGCCTGCAGCACGTGCGCGGACAGGTCCGCCGGGTGCACCCCGCTGAGCCCGCCGCCGCGCTTGCCCACCGGGGTCCGCAGCGCGTCGACGATGTACGCCTCGGTCATCTCGCTCCCGTCGTTGCGGCCCTGTTCGGATTCACGCCCCGTAGACCGGTTCCGGTTCGGGGTCGCGGCGCAGCAGGTCGTGCACCACCGCGCCGAGTTCCGCCGGATCGCGGCGGCGGCCCGCGTCGTCGCCGGCGCCGTGGCGCCAGCCGGTCATCAGCCGCACCTCGCCGCCCTGCACCTCGAAGACGCGTCCGGTGACGGCGGCCGATTCGGCGCTGCCGAGCCACACCACCAGCGGGGAGACGTTCTCCGGCGCCATCGCGTCGAAACCTCCCCCGTCCGGGCGGGCCATGTCGGCGGCGAACACCTGCTCGGTCATCCGGGTGCGCGCCGCCGGGGCGATCGCGTTCGCGGTGACGCCGTAGCGGCCGAGCTCGGCGGCGGCGTTCACCGTCAGCGCGGCGATGCCCGCCTTCGCCGCCGCGTAGTTGCCCTGCCCGACGCTGCCGAGCAGGCCCGCGCCGGAGCAGGTGTTCACGATGCGCGCGTCCACCCGCTCCCCCGCCTTCGCGCGGTCCCGCCAGTGCGCGGCCGCGTGCCGCATCGTCGCCGCGTGGCCCTTGAGGTGGACGCGCAGCACCTCGTCCCACTCCTGCTCGGCGAGGTTCACCAGCATCCGGTCCCGCACGAAGCCCGCGTTGTTCACCAGCACGTCCAGCCGCCCGAAGGTCGCCACCGCGCGCGCCACCAGCCGCTCGGCCTGCGCCCAGTCGGCCACGTCGGACCCGTCGGCGACGGCCTCGCCTCCGGCGGCGCGGATCTCCGCGACGACCGCGTCGGCGGCCGCGGCGTCCCCACCACCGCCGTCGAGGCCGACTCCGATGTCGTTGACCACCACCGACGCGCCCTGGCGGGCGAACTCCAGCGCGTGGGCGCGGCCGAGGCCGCGCGCCGCACCGGTCACCACGACCACCCTGCCCGCGCAGATTCCCGTCACGGCCACCTCCTGCTCGTCGTCGGGCGCCGATCAGCCCGGCGCCTGGAACCGCTCGGCCAGCCGCGCCAGGTTCGGGTGCGGCTCACCGCCGCCGTGCACGGACAGCACGTCCCCGGTCAGGTAGCCGGCCAGCGGTGAGGCGAGGAACGCGCACAGCGCGCCGACCTCCTCCGGTTCCGCCGGGCGGCCCAGCGGAATCCCCGCCGCGAAGCCGGAATCGCCCGCCGGGACGCCGAAGTGCTCGGCGAAGTTCTCGGTGCTCGCCACGCCCACCGCGACCGCGTTCACCCGCACCGCGGGCGCGAACTCCAGCGCGAGCGTGCGGGTCAGGTTCTCCAGCCCGGCCTTCGCGGCCGCGTAGGCGGCGATGGTGGGCGCGGGCCGCCGTGCCGCCACGCTGCTGATCATGGTGATGGAGCCGCCGGTCTCCCGCAGAGCCGGCCACGCCCGCTGGCTGACCAGCAGCGGTGCCAGCAGGTTCAGCTCGACGACCTTCGCGTGGAACCGCGGCGAGGCGGTGGCGGTGTCCGCGGGCGGCGCGCCACCGGCGTTGTTCACCAGCACGTCGAGCCGGCCCTCCGCGCGCACGATCGCCGCGATCAGCTCGTCCACCTGGTCCGGGTCGCGCACGTCGGCCGCCCGGAACTCGGCCTCCGGTGGCGCCTCCGGTGGGTTCCGGGAACAGACCCACACCCGCGCGCCCGCCCGCCGCAGCACGGCCGCGATGCCCGCGCCGATGCCGCGGGTTCCGCCGGTCACCAGCGCGACCCGGCCGGACAGGTCGATCTCGACGCTCATGGACGCCTCCGGAATTCGTTGCCGCTGCTGGGAAATCCGGTTCCGCTCCGCCTCTGGCGAGGACTTCGCGGCGGTTGCTACCGTACCAGCAACAACCTAACAAGTGCTAGGTTCGGTGATGCCATGACAGTCCGGATCCACCGCCACGACAACGGAATCGCGGTGCTGACCGTCGACCACCCACCGGTGAACGCCCTCCCCGCGCGGGGCTGGCTCGACCTCGCCGAAGCCGTCCGCGCTCAGGGCGCCGATCCCGGCGTCCGGGTGCTCGTGCTGCGGGCCGAAGGCCGCGGGTTCAACGCGGGCGTGGACATCAAGGAACTCGCCGCCGACCCCGGGCACGGCAAGCTGATCGAGGTCAACCGCGGCTGCTACGAGGCCTTCCGCGAGGTCTACGAGTGCCCGGTACCGGTGATCAGCGCCGTGCACGGGTTCTGCCTGGGCGGCGGCATCGGGCTGGTCGGCAACTCGGACGTCGTGCTGGCGAGCGAGGACGCCTACTTCGGGCTGCCGGAGGTGGACCGGGGCGCGCTCGGCGCCGCCACCCACCTGTCCCGGCTGGTGCCGCCGCACTTCGCGCGCGCCATGTTCTACACCGGGCGCACCGCCACGGCGCGGCAGCTCGCCGACTTCGGCTCGGTGTGGGACGTCGTCGAACCCGCGCGGCTGCCCGCGGCGGCGCTGGAACTCGCCGGCGAGATCGCCGCGAAGGACCCGCTGGTCATCCGCAAGGCCAAGGAATCGCTCAACGGCATCGACCCGGTGGACGTGCACCGCAGCTACCGGTTCGAGCAGGGGTTCACCTTCGAGCTCAACCTCAGCGGGGTGTCCGACCGAGCCCGGGAGGAGTTCGTGCACGGCGACTCCCGGCGGGGAGGGTGAGGGCGGTGCGGGACAAGCTGGTGAGCCCCGACGAGATCGCGGGGCGGCTGCGCAGCGGGATGACCATCGGCATCGGCGGCTGGGGTTCCCGGCGCAAGCCGATGGCGCTGGTGCGGGCGATCCTGCGCACCGAGGTGCGCGATCTGACGCTGGTCTCCTACGGCGGCCCGGACGTCGGACTGCTGGCCGCCGCGGGCAGGCTGCGGAAGGTGGTGCACGGGTTCGTGTCGTTGGACTCGATCCCGCTGGACCCGCACTTCCGGGCGGCGCGCCAGCGCGGGGAGCTCGCGGTCGCCGAGTACGACGAGGGCATGGTGCTGGCGGGCCTGCGCGCCGCGGCCGCGCGGCTGCCGTTCCTGCCGACCCGCGCCGGGCTCGGCTCCGACGTGCCCGCGCTCGACCCGGAGCTGCGCACCGTGCGCTCCCCCTACCCGGACGGCGAGGAGCTGCTGGCGATGCCCGCGCTGCGGCTGGACGCGGCGCTGGTGCACCTCAACCGCGCCGACCGGCACGGCAACGCCCAGTACCTCGGGCCCGACCCGTACTTCGACGACCTGATGTGCGCCGCCGCCGACCACGGCTACCTCAGCTGCGAGCGGGTGGTGCCGACCGAGGAGCTGCTGCGAGGCGGGCCGGTGCAGTCGCTGCTGCTGGACCGCACCCACGTGGACGCGGTCGCGGAGACCCCGCGCGGCGCGCACTTCACCTCCTGCGCCCCGGACCACGAGCGGGACGAGGCGTTCCAGCGCCGCTACGCCGCGGCCGCCGCCGACGCGGCGAGCTGGCAGGCGTTCCACGACGAGTTCCTCGCCGGGGACGAACGGTCCTACCAGGCCGCGGTGGACGCGGCGCGGGAGGTGAACGGGTGATGGACGCGACCAGGGCGGAGGTGTGCGCCGCGGCCTGCGCCGACAGCTGGCACGACGCCGGGGAGGTGCTGGCCTCCCCGTTCGGGCTGATCCCCGCGCTCGGCGCCCGGCTGGCCCGGCTGACCACGGCACCGGACCTGCTGCTCACCGACGGGGAGGCGGTGCTGCTGGCCGAACCGCCCCCGCTGGGCCGCGAATCCGAGGCGGCCACCGCCGAGGGCTGGATGCCGTACCGCCGGGTCCTCGACCTGCTCGCGGGCGGGCGCAGGCGGGTGATGATGGGCGCCACCCAGATCGACCGGTACGGCAACCAGAACATCTCCCGGATCGGGCCGTGGGAGCGGCCGAAGGTGCAGCTGATCGGGGTGCGCGGGGCGCCGGGCAACAGCGTCAACCACGTCACGAACTACTGGGTGCCGAAGCACGGCGAGCGGACCTTCGTGGAACGCGTCGACCTGGTCTGCGGTGTCGGGCACGACCGGGCCACCGGTGCCGCCGGCCGGTTCCACGACGTGCGGGTGGTGGTCACCGACCTCGCGGTGCTCGACTTCGCCGGGCCGGACCGGACGATGCGGCTGCGCTCGGTGCACCCGGGCGTGACCGTGCGGGAGGTGCGGCAGCGCACCGGGTTCGAGCTGGACACCTCGGCGGTCGCCGAGACCCGGCTGCCGTCGGCCGAGGAGCTGGAGCTGATCCGCGGCAGGCTGGACCCGGACGGGCTGCGGCACCGGGAGGTGCCCGCGTGAGCGCGCCGCGGCTGGACACCGCGCTGTGCCGGTTGACCGGGGTGCGCCACCCGATCGTGCAGACCGGGATGGGCTGGGTCGCGGGCCCGCGGCTCGTGTCGGCGACCGCGGAGGCGGGGGCGCTCGGCATCCTCGCCTCCGCCACGATGAGCCGCGAGCGGCTGGCGGCCTCGATCCGCGAGGTGCGGGAGCGCACCGACCGGCCGTTCGGGGTGAACCTGCGCGCCGATGCCGCCGACGCCGAGCAGCGGGTGGACCTGCTCATCCGCGAACGGGTACCGGTCGCCTCGTTCGCGCTGCTGCCCGCCGAACGGCTCGTCGGCAAGCTCAAGGACGCGGGCATCGTGGTGATCCCCTCCGTCGGGGCGCGCAGGCACGCCGAGAAGGTCGCGGCGTGGGGCGCGGACGCGGTGCTGGTGCAGGGCGGCGAGGGCGGCGGGCACACCGGCCCGGTCGCCACCACCGTGCTGCTGCCGCAGGTGCTCGACGCGGTGGACCTGCCGGTGATCGCCGCAGGCGGGTTCTTCGACGGGCGCGGGCTGGCCGCCGCGCTCTGCTACGGCGCGGCCGGGATCGGCATGGGCACCCGGTTCCTGCTCACCCGCGACAGCCCGGTGCCGGACGAGGTGAAGCGGCGCTACCTCGCCGCGGGCGCGCACGAAGCGCTGGTGACCGCGCGGGTGGACGGGATGCCGCACCGGATGCTGCGCAGCGCGCTCACCGACACCGCCGAATCCCGGTGGCGGCGGCTGCCCGGCGCGTTGCGGCGGGCGGCGGCGTTCAAGGCGAGCAGCGGGCTGACCTGGCGCGCGCTGCTCGCCGAAGGCCGGTCGATGCGGCGCCGCCGCGAGATGCCGTGGAGCGCGGTGCTGCTGGCCGCCAACACGCCCGCGCTGATCGAGGCGGGACTGGTGCGCGGCGACACCGAGGCCGGGGTGCTGCCCGCCGGGCAGGTGGTCGGCGCGCTCGACGAGCTGCCCGGCTGCGCGGAGCTGGTGGCGCGGATCGTCGCGGACGCCACCCGCGTGCTCGGCGAGACCGCCGCGCGGGTCACGCCTGCGGCGCCATGATCCCCTCGCACAGCAGCGTCACGTGCTGGTCGGCGATCACCTGGGCGTTCAGCCTGCCGCGCGGGTTGTACCAGTGCACCGTGGTCCACACCGTGTCCCGGATGAACCGGTAGGCGATCTTGACGTGCAGGTCGTCGCGGAACACGCCGTCCCGCTGCCCCTGCTGCAGCACCTTGGTCCAGGTGCGCTCGAAGTCGTTGCCCGCCCGGCGCAGGTAGGCGAAGCGGTCGAACTGCGCCAGGTGCTTCGCCTCGTTCTGGTAGATCGTCACCGCCGAGCGGTACCGGTCCATCGCCTGGAACGAGCGCCGCACCAGCTCGGTGATGGTGGTCCGCGGGTCGTGGTCCTCGCGCAGCACCTCGGCGTAGAGCTCCTGCTGGTAGCCGAGGAATTCGCGGAGGATCTCGTCGACCATCGACTCCTTGGAGTCGAAGTGGTGGTAGAGGCTGCCGGACAGGATGCCGGCGGCCTCGGCGATCTCGCGGACGGTGGTGACCACGAAGCCGCGCCGCGCGAACAGGTCGGCGGCGATCGCGAGCAGTTCCGCCCGCCGCCGCGACCCGGTCGCCGCCACGTCCCCGGTCGAGCGCTTGCTTCCCACCATCCCACCATCCTCTCACCACCCCGGGGCGGTGCTCGTTCGCCGGGTCTCAGGGGTGCTGGCTGCTGACCGAGAGGACCTCTCCGGTCAGGTAGGTGGCGTAGTCGGAGGCGAGGAACACGATGGTGTTCGCGACCTCCCAGGGCTCGGCGGAGCGGCCGAACGCCTCGCGGGATTCGAGTTCCGCGAGCAGCGGCGCGGAGGTGACCTTCGCCAGGTGCGGGTGCAGCACCAGGCTCGGCGCCACCGCGTTGACCCGGACGCCGAACTCGGCGGCGTCGAGGGCGGCGCACCGGGTCAACGCCATCACCCCGGCCTTCGCGGCCGCGTAGTGCGCCTGCCCGGCCTGCGCGCGCCAGCCGACCACCGAGGCGTTGTTCACCACCACTCCCCCGCCGCCGGCGTCCCGGAAGTGCCGGATCGCGGCGCGGGTGCAGCGGAACGTGCCGTTGAGGGTGACGTCGAGGACGCCGTCCCACTGCTCGTCGGTCATGTCCTGGATCGCGGCCGTGCCGCCGAGCCCGGCGTTGTTGACGACCACGTCCAGCCGGCCGAACTCGGCGGTGGCGGCGGCGAACAGGTCCGCCACCTGCTGTTCGTCGGTGACGTCGCAGGGCACGGCGAGCACCTGCGCGCCCGGCAGCTCGGCGAGTTCGGCGCGGGTGGCCTCCAGCCGCCGTTCGTGCCGGTCGCTGAGCACGACCCGGGCGCCTTCGCGCAGCATCCGGCGGGCGGTGGCCGCGCCGATCCCCGTTCCCGCGGCGGCGGTGACGAGCGCGGTCCGGCCGGTCAGCAGCGCGTGCGGGGCGGGTTCGGCGGGAGCGGTCACGGCCGGGCCTCCTTCGGCAGGCCGAGCACCCGCTCGGCGATGATGGTGCGCTGGATCTCGTTGGAGCCGCCGTAGATCGTGTCGGCGCGGGAGAACAGGAACAGCCGCTGCCCCTCGTCGAGCTCGTAGGGCGCTCCGGCGGCGACCAGCCCGCAGGCTCCCGCGACCTCCACGGCCAGTTCGCCGAGGCCGCGGTGGAAGGTCGCCCAGTGCAGCTTCGCGATGGAGGCCTCCGGCCCGGCCGTGCCCTCGGCGACGCCGGTGAGGGTGCGCAGCGCGGTGAACCGCATGACCTCCAGCCCGATCCACGCCCGGGTGATCTTGTCGCGCAGCACGGGGTCGTCCATCGCCCCGTTGCGGCGGGCGAGGTCGGTGATGCGTTCCAGTTCGCGCCGGAACACCACCTGCTGGTCGATGGTGCCGACGCCGCGTTCGAAGCCGAGGGTGCCCATGGCGACCCGCCAGCCGTCGCCGACCTCGCCGACGACGTGCTCGGCGGCGGTGCGGGCGCCGTCGAAGAACACCTCGTTGAACTCGGAGGTGCCGGTGAGCTGCACGATGGGCCGCACCTCGACGCCCGGCCGGTCCATCGGCAGCAGCAGGCAGGACAGCCCGCGGTGGCGCTGCCCCGGCGGCCCGGTGCGGGCGAGCAGGAAGCACCAGTCCGCCTGGTGCGCCAGCGAGGTCCACGTCTTCTGCCCGTCGATCACCCAGTCCGGCCCGTCGCGCCGCGCCCGGGTGGACACGTTCGCCAGGTCGGAACCGGCCGAGGGTTCCGAGTAGCCCTGGCACCACAGCTCGCGGACCGCCACGATCTCCGGCAGGAACCGGCGGCGCTGCTGCTCGGTGCCGAAGGCGATCAGCGTGGGCCCGAGCAGTTCCTCGCCGACGTGGCCGACGCGCACCGGTGCCGCGGCCCGCGCGTACTCCTCGTGGAAGATCACCTGCTGCGCGGTGGAGGCGCCGCGGCCGCCGTGCTCCACCGGCCAGCCCAGGCAGGTCCAGCCGCCGTCGGCGAGCAGCCGGTCCCAGGCCAGCCGGACCTCGAACGCCTCGTGCTCGCTTCCCGGGCCGCCGAGCCCGCGGGCGTCGGCGAACTCGCCGGTGAGGTGGTCGCCGAGCCAGTCGCGGACCTCGCGGCGGAACGCCGCTTCGGCCGGGCTGTCGGTGAGGTCCATCCGAGCACCGCCTTCCACCGGGTCGCGATTCGGATTCTCCAGCAGTGCCCGGGAAAATCAACCCCTACCAAGCACTTGCTAGTGTCGGCTAGCCTCGGGTGGCCGGGCGACTCCCGCGACGAGGAGCAGACGATGGCCGACGACGAACCGGTGGTGCGCTACGAACGGGTCGAGCGGACCGCCGTGGTGACGATGAACCGGCCGCGGTACCGCAACGCGCAGAACTCCGCGATGACCTACGCGCTCGACGACGCGTTCTACCGGGCCTGCGCCGACGACGAGGTCGGGGTGATCGTGCTGGCCGGGGCGGGCGAGCACTTCTCGGCGGGCCACGACATCGGCTCCCCCGGCCGGGACGCGGACGTGGACTTCGAACGCCGCGCCGGGCTGTGGTGGGGCCACGTCGGCCGGTCCGGCGGGGAGTCCCGCTTCGCCCGCGAGCAGGAGGTGTACCTGGGCATGTGCCGCCGCTGGCGGGAGATGCCGAAACCGGTGGTCGCGAGCGTGCAGGGCGCGTGCGTCGCGGGCGGGCTGATGCTGGCGTGGGTGTGCGACCTGATCGTGGCCGCCGAGGACGCGTTCTTCGCCGATCCGGTGGTGCGGATGGGGATTCCGGGCGTCGAGTACTTCGTGCACCCGTGGGTGCTGGGGCCGCGGGTGGCGAAGGAGCTGCTGTTCACCGGCAGGCGGTTGAGCGCGCGGCGGGCGCACGAGATCGGCATGGTCACCGAGGTGGTGCCCCGCGACCGGCTCGCCGAGACCTCGCTGGCGCTGGCCGCCGAGGTGGCGGCGATGCCCCGGTTCGGGCTGGCGCTGGCGAAGAAGGCCGTCAACCAGGCCGAGGACCTGATGGGCAGGCACAGCGGCCTCGATTCGGCGTTCGGGTTGCACCACTTGGCGCACGCGCACAACGCCGAGGTCGGCGGCGACTCGCTGGCCGGCATGGACGCGAAGGGCATGAAGCGGGCCGCCGACGACGACCCGCCCCGCTGAACCGGAGGGCGCGGTGGATCTGACGTTCGCAGCCGAGGACCTGGCGTTCCGCGACGAGGTGCGGGCGTGGCTCGCGGCCAACCTGCCCCCGGAACCGCTGCCGTCGCTGGAGACCGAGCGCGGTTTCGCCGCGCACCGCGAGTGGGAGCGCGCCCTGCACGCGGCGCGGCTGTCGGTGGTGTCCTGGCCGGTGGAGTTCGGCGGCCGCGACGCGTCCCTGGTGCGCTGGCTGCTGTTCGAGGAGGAGTACCACGCGGCCGGGGCGCCGGGCCGGGTCGGGCAGAACGGGATCTTCCTGCTGGCGCCGACGATGTTCGAGCACGGCACGCCGCGGCAGCGCGAGCGCTACCTGCCCCGGATGGCGTCCGGGGAGGAGGTCTGGGCGCAGGCCTGGTCCGAACCCGAGGCGGGCAGCGACCTCGCCGGAATCCGCAGCCGGGCCCACCGGGTGCCGGGCGGCTGGCGGTTGTCCGGGCAGAAGACGTGGAGTTCGCGGGCCGCGTTCGCCGACCGCGCGTTCGGGCTGTTCCGCAGCGACCCGGACGCGCAGCGGCACCGCGGGCTCACCTACTTCCTGTTCCCGCTGGACGCCGAAGGCGTCGTGGTGCGCCCGATCCCCCGGCTGGACGGGAAGCCCGCGTTCGCGGAGATCTTCCTGGACGAGGTGTTCGTGCCGGACGAGGACGTGCTCGGCGGTGTCGGCGAGGGCTGGCGGGTGGCGATGAGCACCGCGAGCAGCGAACGCGGCCTGTCGCTGCGCAGCCCCGGCCGGTTCCTGGCGGCGGCCCGGCGGCTGGTGCGGGTGTGGCGGGAGCGCGGTGCGGACCGGGATGCGCGGGACGGGGTGGTGTCCGCGTGGCTCGGCGCGCAGGCCTACCGGCTGGCGACCTTCGAGGCGGTGACGAAGGTGCTGGGCGGCGCGCGGATCGGCGCGGAGGCGAGCCTCACCAAGCTGTTCTGGTCCGAGCTGGACATCGCGCTGCACGAGACGGCGCTGGACCTGCTCGGCCCGGACGGGGAGCTCGCCGCCGATTCCCCGGCCGCACCGGACGGCGGTGCCTGGGCCGAGGGGCACCTGTTCGCGCTGGCCGGGCCGATCTACGCGGGCACCAACGAGATCCAGCGCAATGTCGTCGCCGAGCGGCTGCTCGGCCTGCCCCGGGAGCCGCGATGAGGTTCACCCGCACCACCGCGCAGGAGGACATGGCCGAGTCGTTGCGCGCACTGCTGGCCGATGTCGGCGGAACCGCGCTGGCACGGGCCTGGTCGGACGGGGACGCGGCGCCGTGGTGGCGCTGCTGGGGGCGGCTGGGCGAACTGGGCGCGTGCGGGGTCGCGGTGCCCGGCGAGTTCGGCGGGCTCGGGCTGGGTGCGGTGGAGACCGCGGTGTGCCTGGAGGAGTTCGGGTACGCGGGGCTGCCCGGGCCGGTGGTGGAGACCGTCGCGGTCGCACCCGCGCTGCTGGCGGGCAGCGCCGATCAGCACCGGCTGCCGGAGCTCGCCGCGGGGCGGGCGGTGCTGGCGGTCGCGTTCGACGAGCTCGTGCCGCGCGCGCTGGACGCCGACGTGGCCGCGGCCACCTACCGCTGCGCCGGGACGCGGGTGCTCCGCGCGGACCCGGTCGGTGCGCCGGAGCGGTCGGTCGATCCGGTGCGGCGGCTGTGGGCGCTCGGGGCGGCCGGCACCGCGGTGGCCGGGGCGCGTCCGGCCGCCGCGTTCGACGCCGGGGTGCTGGGGTGCGCGGCGCAGCTGCTGGGTGCGGGGCGGCGGTTGCTGGACGACTCGGTGCGGCACGTGCGGGACCGCCACCAGTTCGGCAGGCCCGTGGGGAGCTTCCAGGCCGTCAAGCACCACCTGGCGGACGTGGCGCTGCGGCTGGAGTTCGCCCGGCCGCTGCTGCACGGGGCGTGCCTGTCACTGGACGCCGGTGCGGGGCACACGGCGCGCGACACGTCGGCCGCGAAGCTCGCCGCGGCCGAGGCCGCGCACCTGGCCGCGCGCACCGCGCTGCAGGTGCACGGCGCGATCGGCTACACCGCCGAACACCCGCTGCACCTCTGGACGCTGAAGGCCACCGCACTGCGCGCCGCCTGGGGCGATCCCGCCTGGCACCGCCGACGCATCGCCGACGCCCTAGCGGCCGGAAGCACCGCCGACATCGGAACCCGCAGTTGAACTCCTGCCACGAGACGGGGCGTCCTGTCGGTTTCCCGTCAGCGGCGAAGCCGCTGAGCGGCGACCACCCGAGCAAGCCGACCACCCGCGGGTTCTCAGCGGTTCCCTCGCGAGGACAGCGATTTCCCTCGTGGCGGAGCCACTTGGGAAATCGATCCCGCAGCGAGGGAACCGCTGAGGTTCCGCCACCCCAGTGCTACACAACGAAAGCGGAGAAAGGAACAACAAAGTGCACTTCGCGTTCAGTGCGCAGCAGGAGGACCTCCGGCTGACCGTCCGCGCCCTGCTGGACCAGGACGGCGGCCCGCACGTGCCCGCGCCGCCACCGGCGCCCGCCCCGCTCGGGCACGACCCGGAGCTGTGGCGGCGGCTCGGCGCGGAGATCGGCGCCGCCGGGCTCACCGTCCCCGAGGAGCACGGCGGCAGCGGCGCCACCCTCGTCGAGAGCTGCCTCGTCGCCGAGGAGCTGGGCCGCAGGCTCGTGCCGTCCCCGTTCGTCGGCGGCACCGCGCTCGCCGTCGAAGCGCTGCTGACCGCGGGCGACTCGGCGGCCGCCGGCCGGCTGCTGCCGGGTATCGCCGCCGCCGACCGGCTGGTGGCGCTCGCGTGGGCCGAACCGGAGAACTGGTGGCAGGACACGGGATTCGCCACCACTGCGCGGCTCGACGCGGGCACGTGGCGGCTGGACGGGCGCAAGAGCTTCGTGCTCGACGGCGCGCGGGCGGACGCGTTCCTGGTCGTCGCGACCGCCCCGGACGGGCCCGCGCTGTTCGAGGTGGCGGCGGAGCCGGCAGCGGTGCTGCCGCACCCGGCCGTGGACCCGACCCGGCCGATGTGCGCGCTGGAGCTGTCCGCGGCGCCGGCCGCGCCGATCGGGCCGGCCGGGCCGGTGCTGGCGCGCTGCCGGGACGCGGCGGCGGTGCTGCTGGCGGCCGAGTGCGTGGGCGCCGCGGACCGGTGGCTCGGCGAGATCGTCGGCTACGTGCAAACCCGGGTGCAGTTCGGCAGGCCGATCGGCTCGTTCCAGGCGATCAAGCACCGGCTCGCCGACCTCTACGTGGCGGTGGAGTCGGCGCGCTCGCTGTCGTACGCGGCGAGCTGGGCGGCCGGCACCCGCGACGAGCGCGGGTCCGCGTGGGCGGCGATGGCCAAGTCGCTGTGCTGCGAGACCTACCAGGACGTGGCGGCCGAGGGCATCCAGCTGCACGGCGGCCTCGGGATCACCTGGGAGCACGAGGCGCACCTGCACCTGAAACGAGCCCACGGCGCCGCGCACCTCTTCGGCACCCCCCGCAGCCACCGCCGCCGCCTCGAAGCACTCCACCACCGCATCGCGGGCCCGTGAACCCGCCCGGCAGGTCGTGCCGTTCTCCTGCCAGCGGCGGAGCCGCCGGGGTTGCGCCACCCGGGTGCCACCGACAAGCTCATCACCGCGGAGGCAGCGGGAGGGGCGGGGCGGTGGTGGGCACCGGGAC
>NZ_JAIUJZ010000097.1:0-46455 GCF_020176775.1 Saccharopolyspora sp. 6M | reverse complement strand
TGCTGGACCCGCCGCACTCGCTGCTGCAGCAGACGTGGGCGCCGCGGGACATGCGCGGCGGCGGCACCGTCAACGTCGAGGGGGGGGGGGGGGGGGGGGGGGGGGGGGGGGCCCCCCCCCCCCCCCCCCCGCCGGGACCCCCCTGCGTGGACTCGCACGGGCGTCGTGTAATCTTCGAGTCACACCAAGGGCCTATAGCTCAGGCGGTTAGAGCGCTTCGCTGATAACGAAGAGGTCGAAGGTTCAAGTCCTTCTAGGCCCACCCTTCCTGTTCAAGGATGTTCTCCCGATTGCCCGCGGTTCCGCGGGTGCCCCGTTCTAGGAGGCGACCGGAAATGAAGAAGCTTCTCGCACTCGCCGTCGTTGCCGGTGCCGTTCTGTTCGTCGTCCGCCGCAACCGCGCCGCCAAGGCCGAGGCCGACCTCTGGCGCGAGGCCACCGCCGGCGAGGTGTGAGCCTCCGGCTCGCCGTCGGCCCCAGTGGTCGCGGGGCTCTGCGCTCGACCCTGATGTGGTCGCCTGAGTACGCTCGGAGCAGACGCAGAGATCCGGCGGCCCGGTGCTCCGGCACCAACGGGGACGTAGCTCAATTGGCAGAGCACCGCCTTTGCAAGGCGGGGGTTAGGGGTTCGATTCCCCTCGTCTCCACTCCGAGGAGTCTGGTCGACGCTAGCGTGTCGTCGCGGCTCCTTTTTGCTTGTACGGGGGTCGGGTCCCGTAGGCCCGCACAGTGCGGTGGTCGAGGTTCGTCGGTGTCTTTCGCTGGGGAGCGTTCTCGATCCGCGCACTGATCAACGGCTCGGTGCTCGAGTGAGCTCCCGCAACTTTCACCTCGTGAGACCAGGTCATGCACCTGGTCTTTTTTCATGATCCGGCTTGGGCACATCCGGGGCACGCACGGCCGCGGCCGTGCGTTACGAGGTGGAAGAGATGTCCCCGCCGGGCTGGCAGACCAACAGGATGGGGCTGTGCGCGGCAGCTGCGTCCGGGCACGTCCCCATCCTGTCGACCTCCACAACGGTCAAGAGCTGGTGTCAAGGGTACGAACTCGGCGGCGCGGTGACGCCAGATGCCGAACCCTTGACACCAGCTGGTCAGTCACTCTTGGTCAGCAGGACTTGATCCAAGAGCATTCCAAGCCCGAATCAGCGCCCGCGGCCGGAACGATCTTCTTGAGCACGGTGGTCGGGCGGCGCGATTGTTCGTCCGCGCCCGAGTGCTCGGCCAGCCGCACGGCGATCGCATCTTGGAGATCGTTCGGCGCAGCGTCCCGGTAGTCGTTGAAGATCACCGAGAACACCAGCGGACGCCCGTTCGCGGCGGTGACGTAGCCGGAGAGCGCGGTCGCACCGGTGAGTGAGCCGGTCTTCGCGTGCACGTTGCCCGCGGCCGCCGTGTCACCCATCCGGTTGCGCAGCGTGCCGCCGACCAACTTGTCCGCGTCTCCCGCCACTGGCAGCGCTGCGTGGAAATCCGCGAACCACGGGCGTTGCCGTGCGTTGTCCAGCAACAACGTCAACTGCTCCGGCGAGACTTCGTCCATCGGCGAGAGCCCGGAGCCGTCGACGAGGTGCAGTGCGGCCGGATCCAACCCGAGCCCGGCGAGCCGCTCGGTGATCACCTCGATTCCGGCGGGCCACGAGCCCTCGCCGCGAGCTTGCCTGCCCATCGCCTTCGTCAGCACCTCGGCGTGACCGTTGTTGCTCAGCTTCAGGAACGGGGTGAGCAGCTCGCGCAGCGGCATCGACTCGTGTTCGGCGAGTACGTCCGCGTCCGCCGGAACCACGCCGGAACCGGTTTCGGCGACCTCGACGCCGTGCGCGCGGAGTGCGCGGGCGAACACGTCCCCCGCGTAGGCGGTGGGGTCGGGGACGGTGGTGAGTTCCTCCACCGGCTCGGAGCCCGCAGGCAACGAGCCCGACACGATGACCCGGTCGCTGCCCTGCTCGCGAGTCACCTGCAAGGTCGAAGGCGAATCGGGCTGCCCGGTCGTGGCCTGCACGTCGAGCCGCACGGCGTCGGTCGCGGGCTCCGTTGCGACCTGAACCGGGGCGCCCACCGGCGTCGGGGACACGCGCAGCTGGACGGTGCCGGCGTCGAAATCCTCGTTCGGGGCGACCGTCAGCGCCGAGATCGGGGCCGCGTAGGGGTACGGCTCGTCGGCCGGGTCCCAGCCGGTGCCCAGCCGCACGTTGTCGAACCAAGTGTCATCGGTCAGCAACCGGCCCTGCACGGTCCGCACGCCGGACGCCGCGACCTGTTCGGCCAGCCGGTCGTAATCGGCGGGCCGCATCGTCGGATCACCAGTGCCGCGCAGGTACAGGTCACCGCGCAGCACCGATCCGTCTCGCGGCGCGGCGGCCTGCACCTGGGTGTTGAACCGGTAGTCCGGGCCCAGTTCCTCCAGGGCCGCCGCCGAGGTGAGCAGCTTCGCGTTCGAGGCAGGTGTCACCGGCGCCTCGGCCTGCTTGTCGTAGAGCACCTCATCGGTCTCCGGATCCCGCACCACCACTCCCGCATGGGCATCGGTCAGGCGTGGATCGGCCAGGATCTTGTCCAGATCACCCCGTAGCGCATCGGCTTCGGCCGAAGCCGATGCGATCGGTGCGGAAGTCACCGGCCCGACGACGAAGCCGAGCAGTAACAGAACTAGAACGGACACCCATCGACGCATCGCGCCTCCTTGCTCGTTGGGTTGGCGAGGTTGACGGCAGACGCCGGTCCGGACGGTGAGCAGGGTGCGCGGTTCTCGCGGGACTGCGTACCGGGTCCGGCCGGCGCGGGAGCTTGTGGTCGTAGCTTCATGTGGCGGTACCGGCCCGTCGTCCCGCAGCCACCGAGATGGTGCGGTCCGAGGCCCTGTTCGAGTTCGTCACCGGCTTTCGGCCAGTTCCACGAGCTCACGCGGGCTGGTGGTGTCATCCAGGCCGGAGATTCGGTAGTCGGTGCGCTGGGGCTCGCCGTGCGCCATGCGGACATCCCTCGCGGAGGCGGACCGCCGTCCTCATGGCGAGCCTTGTCGCGGTCGGCCGGGCCACGTGCGCAGGGCCCACCGCGAGTGCATCGCTGCGGTGGGATTTCCACGGGTCCCTCTCAAGCCAGTGCGCCTCGACGACAACGAACTGGCCGATATTCCGCCGACATCGACCAGACGGCGTTCGCCTCAGCTCTGCAAGTCGTACGTCGCCGATCATGGCATGGCGCTCCCCCCATATCTCAGCGAACACCACGACCAAAGGGAGAACTCGCATTAACGCCTCCGGCGTCACCGCACGATCAGGACAGCATGATCAATACCGAGCACAGCCCCCACTCGGAGGGAGGAATGAATCGGGTTCTGCCTGTGGGTCTCGACTTTCCCGAGCGTCGTTGTTCTGAAGGGGTGACTCCCCGCAGATCCGCAACGGGGCGAGGTCGTGTGTTCCTTGGAAGGCGCTGGTATCGACCGAGCGGTTCGGTCCAACGGGCCAGGCAGTGGGTTTTCGGTGAGTGGAAGGGGCGGCGTTGTGGCGGGTGAGCCGGCGGGCACGATGCGTCGGCAGCAGGTGTGAGGTCGATTACCTGATCAACCGTCGAAGGGGGCCTGGCGTGGCTACCGGAACCGGCGCCGGACGTGTCGCTCACGCCGGGTGGGTGGTGCCGCTGTGCTGGAGCGCGGTGCTGCTCGACGGGTTCGACCTGGTGGTGCTGGGCAGCGTGCTGCCGGTGCTGCTCGACCAGGGGCAGTGGGGGCTCACCCCGGCGACGGCCTCGCTCGCGTCCACCGCCGGGCTGCTCGGGATGGCGATCGGGGCGCTGGGCTTCGGCACCGTCACCGACGTGATCGGCCGCCGCACCGCGCTGATGGTGTCCGTCGCCGGCTTCTCGCTGCTCACCGCGCTGTGCGCGGTGGCGCCCTCGTTGCTGGTGTTCGGGGTGCTGCGGTTCCTCGCCGGGCTCGGTCTCGGCGGCTGCGTGCCGACCGCGATCGCGCTGGTCACCGAGCACGCGCGGCCCGGACGCAACGGTGCCGCCAGCACCACGATCATGACCGGGTACCACGTGGGCGCGATCCTCACCGCCGTTCTCGGCATCCTGGTGCTGCCCGCGCTGGGCTGGCGGTCGATGTTCCTGTTCGGCGCGGCGCCCGCGCTGGTGCTGGTCCCGCTGATGGTGCGGTACCTGCCCGAGTCGGAGTCGTTCCGGCGTTCGGCGACGGCGGGAGCCGGGGTGCGCGGCGGGCTGGACACCGTCGCCGGCCTGTTCCGCGGCGGGTTCGCGCGCAGCACGCTGGCGTTCTGGGCGGCCTCGTTCATGGGCCTGCTGCTGGTGTACGGCCTCAACACCTGGCTGCCGGAGATCATGCGGGTGGCCGGTTATCCGCTGGGGGCGGCGCTGGGACTGCTGCTCGCGCTGAACCTGGGCGCGGTGTTCGGGCTCGTCGTCGCCGGGTTCGTGGCGGACCGGGCCGGGATCAGGACGGTGACGATCGGCTGGTTCCTCGCGGCCGCGGTGTTCCTCGCCGCGCTCAGCATCCGGTTGCCGGAGGCCGGTGTGTACGCGGCGGTCTTCGTCGCGGGCAGCTTCGTGTTCAGCGCGCAGGTGCTGGTGTACGCGTTCATCGGCCGCGCCTACCCGGCGGAGACCAGGGCCACCGGGCTCGGCTGGTCCGCGGGTGTGGGACGCATCGGCGCGATCTGCGGGCCGCTGCTCGGTGGGGCGCTGCTCACCGCGGGCATCGCGTACCCGTGGGGCTTCTACGCGTACGCGGCCGTCGGGGTGCTGGGAGCGCTCGGCATCGCCCTGGTGCGGGCGCCGGGACGCGGGTGAGCGGTGGCGCCGCTCCCGCACGGCGCCACCGGTGCTGCTCAGCCCTGCTCAGCGGCCTTCTTGATGCCGTCCACGGTCTGGCGCAGCGCATCCTTCAGCTGCGCGGTGCGGGTCTCGACGAACTGGGCGCCGCCGTCCTCCTGCTGGGAGAGGAACTCCTGGATCGGCGCGGTCAGCGCCTGCATCACGTACCGCTGGGTGAGCCGGGAACCCGAGCCCTCCGGCTCGATCTCGAAGGACCACACGGAGTTGTCGGGCCGCTCCGAACCGGGCAGCACACCGAACGCGAAGCGGCGGTCTTGCTCGGCGACAAGCACCTCGCACTCGCTGGACCAGGTGCGTTCGCCGTTGCCGTTGTCCCCGCGGAACCGGGAGCCGACCTCACCGGGCGTGCCGGACAGCCATTCACCGCCGGTGCTCTCCGGGCTCCACTCGCCGTACCGGGTGATGTCGCTGATCAGCGGGTAGATCCGTTCCGGCGGTGCGGCGACGGAGGTCGAGTGCTGCAGGTCCAACCGGGGGGTGTCGTCATGAGTCACTAGATCGACAGTACCCCGTACGGGTGGTGCGTGGAGCCGTGAACGCGGCGGCGCCCCGGAGGGCACCGCCGCGTCGGCACGTGCTCAGCGGTCCGCGTCGGGACGCGCGTCGGGGTTGCGGGAGAGCCCGTCCTCGTGGGTCGGGAAGTCCTCGGCCTCGGCGATCGGCAGCTCCTCCGGGCGGCGCGACAGCGCCACCACGGCCACCCCGCCCAGCGCGGCCAGCACCAGCAGCACCCACGGCCACTTGCGGCGCGACTTCGGTGCCGGGTCGATGCGGGCCGCGAGCTCCTTGCGCGCCTGGTCGGCGTTCTTCGCGAGCTCCTTGCGGGCTTGCTCGGCGTTCTTCGCCAGCCGTTTGCGCGACTTGGCGGTCTTCTTGTCCCAGTCCTTGCGGGTCTTCTCCCACTGCTTGCGGGCCTTGCGGCCGCGCTCGGCGAGGTCATCGCGGGAGAGCCCGGTGGCCTTCTGGGCGAGCAGCTCCGGCAGGTGCTCCGGGGCCAGGCCCCGCTCGGTCAGCTCCTGTTCCGCGCGGGCGATCGCCTGCTTGGTCGCCGTGCGACCGTACTTGCCCGCTCGGACGGCACCTTCGCGCGCGGTGCGCACCCCCGTGCCGACCGCCCTGCCCACGTTCTCACCAGTTCGGGCCATCGCCTCCACCTCGTCCATCGTGTGCCTCCTTGGCCGGCGTTCACCGGTCGTCCTGCCGTGCCGAACCGTATCCGGCACGCGACGATCACCACCAATACTGCACCCAGGCACGTGGTTCCCGCTTTCCGATGGCAGGATGGGTGCGTGGCTGAAGACAACGGATCGCTCGTCGGGAAGACCGTGACCGCGACCCTGCACACCTCGCAGGGCGACATCCGGATCAACCTCTTCCCGAACCAGGCGCCGAAAACGGTGGGCAACTTCGTGGGGCTCGCCGAAGGGACCAAGGAGTACACGAGCCCGAACGCCCGCGGTGAGCGTTCCGGCCCGTTCTACGACGGCGTGATCTTCCACCGGGTCATCGACGGCTTCATGATCCAGACCGGGGACCCGACCGGCACCGGCCGTGGCGGCCCCGGGTACGAGTTCGTCGACGAGTTCCACCCGGAGCTGCAGTTCGACAAGCCGTACGTGCTGGGCATGGCCAACCCGGGCCGGCCGAACATGAACGGTTCGCAGTTCTTCATCACGGTCGCGCGCACGCCGCACCTGAACTACAAGCACACCATCTTCGGCGAGGTCGCCGACCAGGAGTCCCGCGAGGTCGTGGACGCCATCGCGCACACCGCGACCGGCGCGCAGGACCGCCCGCTCACCGACATCGTCATCGAGAAGGTCTCCGTGGAGCTCGGCGAGTGACATGAGCGTTCCACCCGGTCAACCGGCCGGTCCGGAGGAAGCGGCGCCCCTGCCCGGGTGCGCCCGCCACCCGGACCGGCCGACCGGGCTGCGCTGCACGCGTTGCGAGCGCCCGGCCTGCCCGGACTGCCTCCGCGAGGCCTCCGTCGGCTACCACTGCGTGGACTGCCTGGCGCAGAGCTCCCGCGGCGGCCGGGAGGCCGTGACCGTCGCCGGGGCGCGGATCAACGCGAAGCCCGTCGTGGTGCCGGTGCTGATCGTGCTGAACGTGCTGGCGTTCGCCGCGATGGCGTTCCAGGCGGGCAGCATCCAGAACAACGCGGCCTCCGAGGTCTTCTACCAGTTCTCGCTGTGGCCGGTGGGCGTCGCGGGCGGGCAGTGGATCCGCCTGCTGAGCTCCGGTTTCCTGCACATCGGTCCGATCCACCTGCTGATGAACATGGTGGCGCTGTGGATCATCGGGCGGGACCTGGAGACGGTGCTCGGGCGGTTGCGCTTCACCGCCGTCTACTTCCTGTCGCTGCTCGGCGGCAGCGCGCTGGTGTTCCTGCTCGGCGCCGCGGACCAGCCGGTCGCCGGTGCGTCCGGTGCGGTCTACGGGCTGATGGGTGGGATCGCGATCGCGGCGCTGCGGCTGAAGGTGAGCCTGCGGCCGGTGCTCATCGTGATCGCCCTGAACATCGTGCTGAGCATCTCCATCCCGGGCATCTCGCTGCTCGGGCACCTCGGCGGGTTGGCGCTGGGCGCGGCCGCGACGGCGGCGCTGGTGTACGCGCCGCGGGAGCGCCGGGTGCCGGTGCAGGCCGCGGCGCTCGGCGGACTGCTGCTCCTGCTGGTCGTCGTGGTGGTGACCCGGGACCTGTCGATGGGCCCGATCCACTGCATCGCCGACCGCTGCTTCGGCGGCTGAACGTCAGCCGCGCAGCACGTCCAGGGCGTCGGCCACGTCCTGCGGGTCCTCGCCGAGGTCCAGCTTCCCGAGGACGACGAGCTCACCGGACTCGGTGTCCAGTTCCAGCGTCGACGTGCTCAGCCCGAAGCGCTGCCGCGACCGCACCTCGACCCGCACCTGCGCCCACGGGTGGTACCGGGTCCCGGTGAAGCCGCGCAGCGCGATCCCGGACGGGTCGGCGCGCAACCGGGGGCGCAGCAGGCTGCCGGAGCCCGCGGCGACGGCCAGCACGACGACGAGCAGCCCGACGAACAACCGGTCGGACGGCGTCTCGGCGAGCCACCACCACACGGCGCTGCAGGCGGCCAGCGCCCAACCGCAGGTGACCAGGCCCAGGGGAGCGGACCACTCGCGCACGGTGTTCACATCCACCTCGCCAGTGTCCCGCACCTGGGCCGAACGGAGTTGTCCACAGGAGTTGTCCACACTGGGGATGAGTTACACGCGTGTGGTTCGGTGACTCGGCCGCACGTGCGCGTGAACCGCTCCGCCCGGACGGGGGAGCGCGTCAGCGCCACCGCATGGTCATCAGCAGACCGACGATGATGAACGCGAACCCGACCGCGAAGTTCCACGGCCCCAGCTCGGTCATGAACGGGATCTGCTCGCCGGCCAGGTAGTTCACCACCAGCCAGAGCAGGCCGATCAGCATCACGCCGAGCATCACGACCACGTAGATCGGGTGCGACGGGCCGACCGACTTCGCCTTCACCGGCGTGCGGCGGTCCACCGGGGTGGCAGCGGAGTCCTTCTTGCGGACCTTTGACTTCGGCATGGTGTCCTCGCCAGGTGGTGCGGGCCGCAGCCCTGCTCGCGTTCGGTGAACGCGCCGGGACCGGCCGACGGCCGCCGCTCTACCGGTTCGCCGCGCCGGGACGGCCCGGGTCGACGTATCGGAGCGGGCCTGGCCACAACAGCGGAACCGATCACGACGCGTCTCGTTGTCCACTCACACGTTAACGTAATCGCGCGCCCGACCGAACACCCCTGCGCGGTGCGGAGCGGGTCGTGATGAGAGGGATACCGTTGGAATCGTCTGAGGTGGTGACCGCTCCGCCCCCGGATCGCCGAGGTGAGCGGCTGCGCGGCGGCATCCGCATCACCGGCGAGGTGTTGATCACCCTCGGTCTGGTGTTCCTGCTGTTCGTCTTCTACGCCGTGTACGTCACCGATTGGACCAGCGCCCGCAGGCAGGCGGAGGCGAGCGAGCGGCTGCGCGTCGAGTGGGAGCGCCCCGCGGCCTCCGCCGCGCCCGCCGCGGAGGGGGAGGGGTTCGCCGAGCTGCACATCCCGGCGCTCGGCCCCGACTTCCGCTACACCGTGCTGGAGGGCACCGACGCGACGACCCTCGCCGCGGGACCCGGCCACTACACCGGCACGGCGCTGCCCGGTGAGCAGGGCAACCTGGCCATCGCCGGGCACCGCATCGGCAAGGGCGCGCCGTTCGGCGACCTCGACCGGCTGGCCGCCTGCGACGCGATCGTCGTGGAGACCGCGACCGACTGGTACGTGTACCGGGTGCTGCCGATGCGCGACCAGGTCGCGGGGTGGGGCCCGGCGGCCGCCCCGCGCTGCGCGGGCGTCGCGCCGATCGGCGGGCCGTACCAGGGCCTGGTCGGGCAGGAGATCGTCCGCCCGGAGCAGGGCGAAGTGATCTACCCGGTGCCGTGGCGCCCGCGCGAGGAGCTCCCGCGCGAGCAGCAGACCCGGTTGATCACCCTCACCACCTGCCACCCGCGGTGGTCCGCGGCGCAGCGGCTGATCGTGCACGGCTTGCTGGTCAAGCAGTACCCGAAGGACCCGGTGCACCGGGACCTGCGCCCCGCGGAGCTCGAGGAGTCCTGATGTACCACTGGATCTGGCGGCACCTGCCGGGCCCGCTGCCGGTGAAGCTCGTCGAGGCGGTCGTGCTGGTGCTCGCGGTCGTGGCGTTGCTGCTGTTCGTGGTCTTCCCGTGGCTGGAGCCGCTGCTGCCGTTCAACGACGTCACCACCGTGTGATGCCTCGCCGGTAGGCTGGTGGGGTGCGCGTACTCGTCGTCGACAACTACGACAGCTTCGTCTACAACCTCGTGCAGTACCTCGCCCAGCTCGGCGCGGACTGCGCGGTGCGGCGCAACGACGCCGTGACCGACGAGGACGTGGCCTGGTCCGACGGCGTCCTGCTCAGCCCCGGGCCTGGCACACCGGACCGGGCCGGCCGGTCGATGGAGTTCGTCCGGACCTGCGCCCGCGACCGGCGCCCGCTGTTCGGGGTGTGCCTCGGGCACCAGGCGATCGGCGCCACCTGGGGCGGTGTCGTGGAACGCGCGCCGGAGCTGCTGCACGGCAAGACCTCGCTGATCGAGCACTTCGGTGCGGGCGTGTTCGCCGGCCTGCCGCAGCCGTTCGTCGCGACCCGCTACCACTCGCTGATCGTGCGGGCGGTGAGCGTGCCGGACGACTTCGAGGTCACCGCGCGCACCGCCGACGGCATCGTGATGGGCATGCGGCACCGCGAGCTGCCCGTCGAAGGCGTGCAGTTCCACCCCGAGTCCGTGCTCACCGACGGCGGGCACCGGATGCTGGCGAACTGGATGACCGCCGCCGGGCACCCGCCGCAGGCGGAACTGGTGGACGAGCTGGAGCGCGGAATGCGCTCGCTCGCCGCCGCCGCGCAGCGTTCTTGATCGTTCGGAG
Source organism: Saccharopolyspora sp. 6M (assembly GCF_020176775.1). Classification (NCBI taxonomy): domain Bacteria; kingdom Bacillati; phylum Actinomycetota; class Actinomycetes; order Pseudonocardiales; family Pseudonocardiaceae; genus Saccharopolyspora; species Saccharopolyspora sp. 6M. The sequence continues at coordinate 36,128 of NZ_JAIUJZ010000097.1, read as the reverse complement.
TGCGCTGACCTGCGTGGACGACCGTTCCACGTGAAACCGCCCGGAACGTAGCGGTGCCCGGAGGTCGCGGCCCGCGCGAGCGCGCGAACCGTGCCTCCGGGCACCGGTGCCTCAGTCCCGAGGGCCCCTTCAACCGAATCCGGGGAAGAACCCGTCGGAGGTCGGCGGGTTGCTGGTGCTCGGGTTGGCGTCGTACTTGCCGATCTGCAAGGTCACCGTCTGGTTCTTGCCGATCTTCTGGCCGGAGCCGGGCGAGCTGCCGATGACCTGGTCGTCCTTGCTCAGGTCGTCGGTCTCGACCTCTTCCTCCTTGATGCTGCCGTTCCAGCCCATCGCCTTGAGGGCCTGCTCCGCCTCGTCCTTGGACTTGCCGGTCAGCGGCGGCATCGTGAGCTGGGCGCCGTTGGACACGACCAGCGTGATCTCGGAACCCTTCTTGACGCTGGTGCCCGGCGACGGGTTCTGGTCGATCACCGTGCCCGCGTCCTGGTCGGAGTCCCGCTCCTCGCGCTGGATCTTGAAGCCCGCCGGTTCCAGGGTGGCCTTCGCCTGCTCGTAGGAGAGCGTGCGCACGTCCGGGACCTGCGTCTTCGCGACCTCCTTGCCGACGGTCACGTTGATGGTGGTGCCGCGGGCGACGGAGCCGTCCTTGCTCTCCCAGTCGACGATCTTGCCGACCAGGTTGGAGTCCTCGACCTCGACCTCGTCGTCGTCCAGGCCCAGCACCAGGCCCTGGTCGCGCAGCAGCGTGGAGGCCTCGCTCTTCTCCTTGCCGTACAGGTCGGGGACGCTGACGATCGCGGGTCCGCCGCCCTCGCAGAGCTGGAGCCGCTGCTCCTTCTTCACCACCTGGGTGCCGGCCGCCGGGGTCACCTTGACCACGGTGCCGAGCTGCTCGGCGGTGGACTCGCACTTCTGCGGGCTGACGTCGAACAGCCAGTTGCCGGCGTTGAGCTGCGAGCGGGCCGCGCTCATCGTCATGCCTTCCAGCGGCGGGACGGCTTCCTTGCGCGGTTCGTCGGATTGCGCGAAGAACGTCGTCGCCAGCCACGCCACCAGGATGAACACGCCGACGCAGGCCAGCGTGACCAGTGCGATCAACCAGTTCCGGCGGCGCTTGCCGTCGTCGTAGTCGGCGGCGGCCACGGTCGCCGTGGAGCCGGTGTGGCGCTCCGCGGAGCGGTGCCTGCCGGGGCTGAACACCTCGGTCGCCGCGGGCGGCGCCATCATCGAGGTGCGGTCCTCCTCCGACATGATCATCGGAGCCTTGGGGCGCTGGCCGGACAGCACCCGCACCAGGTCGGCGCGCATCTCCGCGGCCGACTGGTACCGGTTCGCCGGGTTCTTGCTGAGCGCCTTGAGCACCACCGCGTCCAGCGAGGCGGGCACCGTCGGGTTCACGTCGGACGGCTTGCGCGGGTCCTCCCGCACGTGCTGGTAGGCGACCGCGACGGGGGAGTCACCGGTGAACGGCGGCTCCGAGGTCAGCAGCTCGAACAGCACGCAGCCCGCGGCGTACACGTCGGAGCGGGCGTCGACGGACTCGCCGCGCGCCTGCTCCGGCGACAGGTACTGGGCGGTCCCGATCACCGCGGCGGTCTGGGTGACCGCGGCCTGGCCGTCGGCCAGCGCCCGGGCGATGCCGAAGTCCATCACCTTCACCGCGCCGGAGCGGGTGATCATGATGTTGGCCGGCTTCACGTCGCGGTGCACGATCCCGTGCCGGTGGCTGAAGTCCAGCGCCGCCGACGCGTCCGCCATGACCTCCATCGCACGGCGCGGCGGCAGCGGACCCTCGGACTTGACGATGTCGCGCAGCGTCCGGCCGTCCACGTACTCCATGACGATGTACGGGAGCTGGTCCTCTTCGGTGTCCGTCTCACCGGTGTCGTAGACGGCGACGATCGCCGGGTGGTTCAACGCGGCGGCGTTCTGCGCCTCGCGGCGGAACCGGAGTTGGAACGTGGGGTCCCGGGCCAGGTCGGCACGCAGTACCTTGACCGCCACGTCCCGCCCCAGCCGGATGTCCCGGCCGCGGTGGACCTCCGACATACCGCCGTAACCGAGCGTGTCCCCGATTTCGTAGCGGTTGTTGAGAAGTCGCGGTGAGCTCATCGATGCGTCGTCCCGATCTTTGTCAATGATCGTCCCATCATGCCGACCCGCTGCGCACTGCAGATCGCCGCCGTCCGGTGGCGATGAACCGCGCGGTGTGTACCCGACTTCGGTGTGCCGGAACCGTCGAATGCGAACCCGACCGCTGCGGCACGCGTCTCGGCACCGATCCAGCCGTTGCCGAGACCGACCCGGCAGCGGTGGGACCGACGCCGTTCCGGCCGCCGGAGCGCGGCGCCGTGGTGGCGCGCGCGTTCCGGACCGGTTTTCCGTAGCGCAGTCTGTCGGATCTGGTCCGAAGAATCTAGAAGCGTCCGCTTCCCGGCCCACCGCTGCGGGTCCACGCGAGTGACCCCCATGGTCGCAGAGCCGCCCGCGGCGGATTCCGGTACTCCCATCGGACGACCCGGGCGTCGCCGGTCGTCCCGCGCGCGCAGCCGCGGCGCACCGGCGACCAGCAGCGCCGCCGGACCACCGGACGCGGGCAGCAGGTACCAGAGGCCGAATCCGAGCAGCACCAGCAGCACCAGGCCGGCGAGCGCCAGCACGATCCACAACCCGGCGCGGGCCTGCTTCGGCTGCGACTGCGCCTGCGGGTACGGCGCGGCCACCGGGATCCCGGAGGTCGGCGGCCCGGACTGGTGCGGCAGCTGCGGCGCCGCGGGCATCCGGCCCTGCGGCGGGATGATGCCGGGCGGGTAGGTGCCGCCCATCGGTGGCTGCTGCGGCGACGGCTGCCCGACATGCAGCGGGGGCACGCCGCCCGCGGGTGCCCCCACATTCCTCGGTGCCTGCTGATGGACGACCATCGCGGCAGGTGTCGGCAGCGGTAATCCGGCGCGGACCGCGGCGACCGCCTTCGCGAACTCACCGCCTGCGCCGTAGCGCCTGCGCGGATCCTTCACCAGCGTCGCCTCGATCAACGCGCGAGCGCCCGGCGGCACGTCCGGCGGAAGCGGCGGGGCCACTTCACGGATGTGCATCATCGCGACGGTAACCGCGTTGTCGGACAGGAACGGCCGGTGCCCCTTGAGACATTCGTAACCCACCACGGCCAGCGAATACACGTCGCTGGACGGGCTTGCCTCGCTGCCCAGCGCCTGCTCGGGCGCGATGTAGTGCGCGGTGCCCATCACCATCCCGGAACGGGTCACCGGCGCCGCGTCGGCGGCCTTGGCGATGCCGAAGTCGGTGAGCTTCACCGTGCCGGTCGGGGTGATCAGGATGTTGCCGGGCTTGACGTCGCGGTGCACCAGGCCGCGTTCGTGCGCGGCCTGCAGCGCGTTGCCCGCCTGCTCCAGCATGTCCAGGGTGTGCTCGACGGCGATCCGGCCCTCGCGGGCCAGCACGGCCGCCAGCGGTTCCCCTTCGACGAGTTCCATCACCAGGTAGGCGGTGTCCTCCGGCCCGTCCGGGATGGCGGCGGTCTCGCCGTAGTCGTGCACGGCGGCGATGCCGGGGTGGTTCAGCGAGGCGGTGGTGCGGGCTTCGGTGCGGAAGCGGTGCAGGAACTCGGCGTCTCCGCACAGCTCCGGTTTGAGCACCTTCACCGCGACGGTCCGGTCCAACCGGACGTCGACGGCCTCCCACACCTCGCCCATTCCGCCCACGGCGATGCGCCGACCCAGCCGGTACCGGTCGGCGAGCAACTGGCCGGAGGTCAGCACGGGATCAGCCACCTCCCTGGAGGCCCGCCCGGATCACCTCGCGGCCGATGGGGGCCGCGAGCGAGCCACCGGTGGCCTCCGCGCCCTCGTCGCCGCCGTTCTCGACGATCACCGCCACCGCGATCTTCGGGTCCTCGGCCGGGGCGAACGCCACGTACCACCCGTGCGGCTTGTCGGCGGCGTCGCCGTGCTGGGCCGTACCGGTCTTGGAGGCGATGTCGATCCCGGAGATCTTGCCGGAGCCCTTGGTGTACTGCTCCGACTTGAGCATCATCGCGCGGATCTGGTCGGCCACGGTGGAGCTGACGGCCTGGCTCATCTGCTCCGGCTTGAGCTCGTCGATGACCTCCATGTCGGGGGCCCGCGTGCTCTTGACCAGCTGCGGCTTCATCAGCTTGCCGCCGTTGGCGATGGCCGCGGCCATCATCGCGTTCTGCATCGGGGTGACGCGGACGTCGCGCTGGCCGATGCCGCTCTGGTACAGCGAGGCGTCGTCGGACATCGGCCCGAGGTCGGACTTGGCGACCGTCATCGGGATCTGCAGGTCGTTGCTGAAGCCGAACTTGGCCGCGGTCTCGCGCAGCTTGTCGGCGCCGACCTTGCCCGCGATCTCGGCGAACGCGGTGTTGCAGGAGTGCGCCAGCGCCTCGGTCAGCGTGTTGCCCTTGCAGGTGTTGCCGCCGTAGTTCGGCAGCTTGGTGCTGGTGCCCGGCAGCGTGATCGAAGCCGCGTCGGTGACCGTCGAGTTCGGCTGGTAGCCGTCGTCCAGCGCGGCCGCCGTGGTGATCAGCTTGAACGTCGAACCGGGCGGGTAGATCTCGGAGACGGAGCGGTTGCTCATCGGCGAACCGTCCGCGTTCTCCATCGCCTGCCAGTGCTCGGCGGCGACGTTGTTGTCGTGCGAGGCCAGCGGGCTCGGGTCGTACGACGGGGAGTTGACCATGCTGAGGATCTCGCCGGTCTTCGGGTTCAGCGCGACCACCGAACCCTGGAAGCCCTTGCTGGTCAGCTCGTCGTAGGCGACCTTCTGCATCGCCGGGTTGATGGTCAGCTCCACGTCACCGCCGGCGGGCGCCCGACCGGTGATCATGTCGGAGAGCCGGTTGAACGCGAGGCTGTCGTCGGACCCGTTGAGGATGGAGTCCATCGCCCGCTCGATCCCGTTGGAACCGTAGGTCGGCGAGTCGAACCCGGTGACGGGCGCGTACAGCGGCCCGTTCGGGTACGTGCGCTGGAACTTCAGCTCGTCGCCGCTCTCCACCGAGTTCGCCAGCGACTGGCCGCCCGCGATGATCTGACCGCGCTGCTTGGCGTACTCGGCCCGCTGGGTGCGGCTGTTGCCCGGCCCGTGACGCAGGTCGTCGGCCTGGATGACCTGCACGTAGGTCACGTTGGCCATCAGCAGCAGCACCATGGCCATCATGGCCAGGGCGACTCGTCGGAGCGGCTTGTTCATCGGGGACGTTCCACCAATTCGGTGTGTGCTTCGGCGATCGGGGCCTGCTGCGGCTTCGGCTTCGCCGGGGTCTGCGGCCTGCGGGCCGCGTCCGAGATGCGCAGCAGCATGGCGATCAGGATGTAGTTCGCCAGCAGCGACGAGCCGCCGTAGGCGAGGAACGGCGCGGTCAGACCCGTCAGCGGGATCAGCCCGGTCACACCGCCCGCCACCACGAACAGCTGCAGCGCGACGGTGAACGAGAGGCCCCCGCCGAACAGCTTGCCGAACGAGTCCCGCACCGCGAGCGCGCTCCGCAAGCCGCGCATCATCAGCAGCAGGTACATCAGGAAGATCGCGATCAGGCCTACCAACCCGAGCTCTTCACCCATCGACGTGATGATGAAGTCGCTGTTGGAGAACGGCACGATCTCCGGGTTGCCGTTGCCCAGGCCGGTTCCACCGATACCACCGCTGCCCAGGCCGTACAGCGCCTGCTTGAGCTGGTAGCCGTCGTCGTGGTAAAGCGGGTCCAGCCACACGTTCACCCGGGACTGCACGCGGGTCACGGTCTGCCAGGCGAGGACCGCGCCGAGGGCGAACAGCGAGAGCCCCAGCACGACCCAGATGGCGCGCTCGGTGGCGATGTAGAGCATCACCAGCACGATGCCGAAGAACAGCAGCGACGTGCCCAGGTCCTTCTCCAGCACGCCGATGCCGATCGCGGCGACCCAGGCCACCAGCATCGGCATCAGGTCCCGCGGCCGCGGCAGCTCCACGTTGAGGAACTTGCGGCCGGCGGTGGTGAACAGCTCGCGCTTGGACACCAGGAAGGACGCGAAGAAGATCATCAGGAGGATCTTGGCGAACTCGCTCGGCTGAACCTGCCCGAGCGGCCCGAACTTGATCCACAGCTTGGCGCCGTTCACCTCGGAGATGGCGCTCGGCAGCAGGCCGGGCAGCGCGAGCAGCACGAGCCCGACGAAACCGCAGGTGAAGCTGTACTTCGCCAGTACGCGGTGGTCCTTGATGAAGGCCAGCACCAGCGCGAACAGGACGAGGCTCAGCGTCAGCCACGCGATCTGCCGCACCGCGTACTCGGTCTCCTTGGCGATGTCGATCCGGTGGATCATCACCAGCCCGAGGCCGTTGAGCAGCGCGACCAGCGGCAGCATCAGCGGGTCCGCGTACGGAGCCCACTTGCGCACCGCGACGTGCGCGCCACCGAACAGCGCGAGGTACGCGGCGCCGTAGATGAACAGCTGGCGCGTGATCGTGTTCTCCTGGCTGATCTCGACCAGCATCAGCGCGAAGGTGACGATCGCCGCGCTGCACACCAGCAGGAACAGCTCGGTGCCCCGCCGGGTGTCGCCCGACGAGGCCGTGTTCGAGCCGGAGGTGCTTTCGGCGGACGTGCCCGGCTGGGACATCAGCTCACCGTCCGACAGGTGACCCCGGGAGTCTGCTCAGCCGACGCCAGCGGTGTGTCGGTCGGCGACGGGGGAGCACCGGGTGCGGACGGTTCGCCCGGCTCCGTGGTCTGCCCCGGGGGCGCGGGTGGTTCCGGCGGCGTCGAGGGCGAGTTCACCGGGGGAGCCGGGTCGGGTTCCTCGCACTGCGGCAGCAGCGCGGTCATCCGCAGCCGCCGCATCGCGTCGCGCGCGGAGTCGAGCCCGTCCACGTCGGTGATGCCGCTGCGCACGTCGGTGCGCCGGGCTTCCTGCAGATCGTTGATGCCGATCGGCTGGCAGTCCGGTGCGGAGCCCTCCGGGCAGGAATCCTCGACCTGCCAGCGCAGCGACACGCCGAGGACGCTGCCCTGGAGGCCCTGGAAGATCACCACGTCGTCGGCCTCGTTGACGCCGATGTAGTACTGCTGGAGCAGCCACCAGCGCCCGACCAGGCCCGCTCCCACGAGCACGACGATCGCGGCGGCTACGACGAAGAGTGCACGCAGCCAGCCTCGCCGGTGCGTGCCCTGGTCAGGAGGGGGGGCTGTTTCGTACCGCTGCGGTTGTGGCTTCGGCATGGTGGCCGCGCTCGCGCGGGCCGCCGAAGAGTCCGGCTGCGGATCCTCCTCTCCGTTTCCCGCGGCGCCGCCGACGATCGGGGCGTCCTCGCCGAATTCGACGTCCACGACGTCCGCGATGATCACGGTGACGTTGTCGGGGCCACCGCCGCGCAACGCCATCTCGATCATGCGGTCGGCGCAGGCCTGCGGATCGGGGATCCGCAGGGCGTCGGCCATCGTCTCCTCGCTGACCGGACCGGTGAGGCCGTCGGAGCAGAGCAGGTAGCGGTCGCCCGCCCGGGCCTCGCGCACGGCGAGGCTGGGCTCGACCTCGTGGCCGGTCAACGCCTTCAGCAGCAACGAGCGCTGCGGATGGTTGGCGGCCTCCTCCTCGGTGATCCGGCCCTCGTCGATCAGCGACTGGACGAAGGTGTCGTCGTGGGTTATCTGGGATAGCTCGCCGTCGCGCACCATGTAGGCGCGGGAGTCGCCGATGTGCACCAGCCCCAGCTTGCTTCCCGCGAACAGCACCGCGGTCAGCGTGGTCCCCATGCCGTCGAGGTCGGGGTCCTGGGAGACGAGCTCGGAGATCGCACCGTTGCCGGACAGCACCGCTTGGCGGAGGTGTCCGAGCAGGTCGTCACCGGGTTCGTCGTCGTCGAGCGGCGCTAGGGCCGCGATGACGACCTTGCTGGCGACCTCACCGGCGGCATGGCCTCCCATGCCGTCCGCGAGGGCGAGAAGTCGTGGGCCGGCGTAGACCGAGTCCTGGTTGTTCGAGCGCACCAGGCCGCGGTCGCTGCGGGCAGCGTAGTGAAGGACGAGGGTCATGAGCGCAGCTCGATCACCGTCTTGCCGATTTTGATCGGAACGCCGAGCGGGACCTTCGTGGCTCCCGTGACCTTCGCCCGATCGAGGTATGTGCCGTTAGTGGAGCCTAAATCCTCCACGTACCAGTCGGTGCCGCGGAGCGACAACCGAGCATGCCGGGTCGACGCGAAGTCGTCGTCCAGCACCAACGTGGAGTCGTCGGCCCGGCCGATCATGATCGGCCGACCTTCGAGCGAGATGCGGGTGCCCGCGAGGGGACCGTGCGTCACGACCATCTGCCGTGGCGCCTTGCTCTTGCCGCGGGCCTGCTTGCTCGACGTCTTGCCCGCCCCCGGCATCGACACCCGCATGCCGGAGGCGGAATACAGATCGGAGCGAACCACGCGAAGCGCGGCCAGCACGAACAACCAGAGCAGGGCTAGGAACCCTGCTCTGGTCAGCTGAATCACCAGCTCTGGCACTTGTTGTGAACGCTCCTACTCCGTCTTGTGAGCCGGGACCGACGGGTCAGCCCTGGCTGCGGAACACCAACGAGGAGTGGCCGACGCGGATCACGTCCCCGTCCGCCAGCTGCCAAGTCTGCACCGGGGTGCCGTTGACCGTGGTGCCGTTGGTCGAACCGAGATCCGCCAGCATCGCGGACATGCCGTCCCAGGTGATCTCGATGTGCTTGCGGGACACACCGGTGTCAGGGAGCCGGAACTGGCCTTCCTGACCGCGACCGATCACGTTCGAGCCGTGCTGCAGCGTGTACGAGCGGTTGGAACCGTCGTCGAGCTGCAGCATCGCCGTCTGCTGGCGCGCCTCCGGGTAGCCACCCGGAGCGCTCGGCGGGTAGGCCCCACCGGGCTGTCCGTAGCCCTGGTCGAAACCCGGCTGCGGCGGCTGAGCATAGCCCTGGTCGAAACCGGGCTGCTGCTGGCCGTAACCCTGGCCCTGGTCGTAACCGGGCTGCTGCCCGTAACCGGGGTCGTAGCCCTGCGGCTGGCCGTAGCCCTGGTCGTAGCCGGGCTGCTGCGGGAAACCGCCCGGGGTGCTCGGCGGGTAACCGCCACCCGGCTGCGGGGGCTGGCCGTACCCCGGCTGGGGCTGGCCGTAGCCCTGGTCGTAACCGGGCTGCTGCCCGTAGCCCTGGTCGTAGCCGGGCTGCTGCCCGTAACCCGGCTGCTGTCCGTAGCCCTGGTCGTAACCCGGCTGCGGCGGCTGCTGGCCGTAGCCAGGCTGCTGCTGCTGGCCGTAGCCCTGGTCGTAACCGGGCTGCTGGCCGTAGCCGTAGTTGGGGTCCTGCCCGTATTGACCTTGGCCGTAGCCCTGGTCGTAGCCGTACTGCCCCTGCTGCTGGCCGTACGGATCTCCCTGGGGGTAGTGGCCGGGTGGCTGGCTCATGGGTCGGTCTCCTGCGGTACGAGGGTTTGCCGTCCGCCGATTGATGTCGGGGTCGACTGACGACTTGATACGAAACTGTCCCGTGTGCAGCGTCTCAGAGCGCTCCAGGGAGACTACGACGTCACCATATGTGTCCCACCCCTGCTCGGTGAGGTGCTCCTGAACGCAGTCGGTGAGGAGGTCGGTCACCCGGGCCTCATCACCGGTGAGCCGTTCGTGGTCGGACGGGCTGAGGAGCACCACGTAGTGGTTGCACGCCAGCAGGCGGCCCCCCGCGAGCTCCCGCAGCTGGACCTCAGCCTCACGCTGCAGGTCCTGCGCGACCTCTTGCGGGACCACCTTCCCGCCGAACACGCGCGCGAAGCCATTGCCGACCATGCCTTCGAGCTTGCGCTCGAAGCGCTGCACGAGGCCCACGACAATCCCCTCCACGCGTACGACTCCGGCACCCATCGTATCTGGGTCAACGGGGCGGGACACCGACCAGTTCCCAACTCGTGCCACCCCCGCTGAAAGTCACCTCCGGCGGGGTGCTAATCTTTCCCAGCCAGCACGACGGGGGCGCGGAACACCAGTCAGGTGGAACGGACCCCGGTGCAGACGGCCGAAGCGGGCAGGATAAGCTTCGACCAAGCCACGGGCGAGTGGCGGAATGGCAGACGCGCACGGTTCAGGTCCGTGTGTCCGTAAGGACGTGAGGGTTCAACTCCCTCCTCGCCCACCAGCGAAAGGCCCCCCGTTCAACCGGGGGCCTTTCGTCGTTCCGGACGCCGTTCAGCCCGGGGGAGTGGTGGTGAGCACGTCCAGCACGGCCCGGATCGCGGGACGCCGGCCCGCGCCGGTGCGCCACACCACGTGGACCCGCCGGGACAGCGCCGGGCGCACGGGCACCACCCGCACTCCGCCGGGCAGCCGGCCGCGGCCGAGACGGGGGATGATCCCGATGCCCTGGCCGGCGGCGACCAGCGCCAGTTGCGTGGAGTGCTCCGCCACGGTGTGCGCGATCAGCGGTTCGACGCCCCGGCTGCGCAGCGTGTGCAGCAGCCAGGCGTGGCAGATCGAACCGGACGGCCAGCTGATCCACCGCTGGCCCGCGACCTCGTCGAGATCGATCTGCTCGCGCCCGGCCGAAGGATGCTCGGCGGGCAGCGCCACGTCCACCTGGTCGTCGAACAGCGCGGTCGTCGCCAAGCCGTCCGGCACGACCAGCGGCTCCGTCGCCCAGTCCTGCACCAGGGCGACGTCGACGGCACCGCGGGCCACCGCCGGGATCGACTCGCCCGGGTCCTGCTCGCGCAGTTCGACGCACAGCTCGGGGTGGCGTGCCGCCATCCGGGCCATGACTTCGGGGAGCAGGCCCCTGGCGGCGGTGGCGAAGGAGGCCACGGCGAGCGTGCCGTAAACCCGGCCGCGGTGTTCTTCGAGATCAGCCCTGGCTTCTTCGACCAGGGCGAGGATCCGCTTGGCGTGGTCCACCAGCCGGTGACCGGCGTCGGTGAGGCGCACCCCGCGCCCGTCCCGCGCCAGCAGCCGCTGACCGGTCTCCTTCTCGAGCTTCGCCAGCTGCTGCGACGCGGCCGACGGGGTGACGACGAGCGTGGCGGCGGCCCTGGCGACCGATCCTTCGGTGGCGACCGCGTGCAGCAGCCGCAGGCGTTCGAGGTTCACGCAGGCCCTCACGAATAGATGAGAAGTGCTACTTGGTCGAGCTTAGAACAATTCGCTTTTCTCATCTGTCCGTCGCCAGCAAGCTGGAGTCGATCGGATCCGGGTGGAAGCGAGGTTCCTCACAGTGCGCGACACGACAGGTGCGAACTCCACCGAAAGCCCGCCGGCCGGGCTGCGCCGCCACCTCACGGTGGTCCCCGCCACGGCCCTCGCGGTCACCACGGTGATCGGTGGCGGCGCGCTGGTGCTGCCCGGTGCGGCGTTGCGCGAGGCCGGGAACGACGCACTGCTGGGCTGGGTGCTCGCGGCGGTGATCACCCTCCCGCTGATCTTCGTGTTCGCCAGGCTGGGGGCGGGGTTCCCGTCCGCGGGCGGCATCGCCGGCTTCGCCGGGGCCGGCTTCGGCCGGATCAGCGCGGCGGGCGTGGAGGTCGTGCTGATCGGCACCTTCGGCCTCGGGATCCCGGCGATCGCGCTCAGCGGTGGCGGGTACCTGGCGGCGGCGCTGAACTGGCCGGCGTCGCAGGCGTGGATCGGGGCGGTGGTGCTGCTCCTGCCGGTCGCGGCGATGCTCACGGCGGGCACGGCGCTGTCCGCGCGGGTGCAGACCGTGCTGGCAGCAGTCCTGACCGCCGCGTTGCTGGCGGTAGGCGCGCTGGGGCTGTTCGCGCCGGGCGCGCAGTTCAGCCCGCCGGACTTCGGGCCGGAGGGCTGGGGACACGCCTTCACCGTGGTCGGCATCGTCTTCTTCGGCTTCACCGGCTGGGAGATGATCGCGTTCACCACGGGTGAGTACCGCGATCCGCGCCGGGACTTCCCGCGCGTGGTGGCGCTGAGCTTCCTGATCGTGATCGGGGTGTACTTGCTGCTCGCGGCCGGTGTGCAGGCGGTGCTGGACCCCTCCTCGCCGCGGGTCGAGACCGCACCCCTGGCCGAACTGGTGGAGACGGCGTTCTCCCCGACCGCGGCCACGCTGGTCTCCGTGCTGGGGGTGCTGATCCTCGCCGCCAACTTGGTCGGCGCGGTGTGGGGCGCTTCCCGGCTCGTCTACTCGAGCGCGGACGAGGGGTTGCTGCCCCGCTCGCTGGCGGCGGTGAGCCGGGTCGGCGGAGTGCCGCGGCGGGCGGTCCTCGCCACGGTCGGCCTGTTCCTGCTGGTGGTGCTGTGCTCGGCCACCGGCCTGATCACGGTCACCGGCATGTTCGAGGTCGCGGGGCAGAACTTCTTCCTGCTCTACGTGTTGTGCGCGGCGGTGTACGGGAAGGTCGCGGACGGTGCGGCCGCCAGGGCGTTCGGGATCGTCCTCGCGGTGTGCCTGCTCGTCGTGGCGCTGGTCGGGTTCGACCTGATCACCATCGGCTACCCGATGGCGCTGTTCGCCGCGGGTGCGGGCGTGGGACTGGTCCGCGGCCGATGGACGTGACCGGCCCGGCCGCAGGCGGGGCGCACCGGGCGGCCGGCTGCGTCAGCTGCCCTCCTCACCGGGCAGCGGGTGCGGCCAGTCCTGCTCGGGGAGGAACCGGGTTTCCGGGTTCGGGCCCATCGGGCGGATCACGTAGTAGGCGCCGCCGGGACCTGCGGTCGACCCGTGCACGGTTCCCGCGGGCAGCGCGATCACCGCGCCGGGTGAGCAGCGCCGCTCGTGGTAGCCGGTCGCGGGGTCGTGCCAGAACAGGGTGAGCTCGCCCCGGATCACGTACAACCGCTCGTCGACGCTGTGCTCGTGCCAGCTGAAGGTCTTCCCCGGCCCGTCGTGCTGGAGCTCGACGGCACCTTGGTCGGGCAGCAGTGATTCCAGCTCACCGGGCAACGGGAGCGCCTCGGAGTCGATGATCGCCGGACCGGTCATGGTGGTTCCTTCCGTTCGCGCGGACAGCGGGCACCGCTGCTCCGCTGGGATTCCTCGGTCGGTATCGGGCAGGAAGTACTGGATCCACTCCCGGTTTCCCGGCTCCCCGAAATCACCGAGCCCGGAATGCGGTGCGACTCGGTCGTACCTGTCGAGCCGCTCCCGGATGATGCTCCGCGCATTCCTCCCCGCGGTCGTGTCCGCGGACAGCCCGTCGAACACGAAGCGCGGCTGGAAGGTGATCGCGAAGTGGCCGAGGTGTCGACTTCTCCGCAATTCGTGCGCCGGGGTGTTCGCGACCACGAAGAACGATTTCCCGAAGCAGGAGAATTCCCACGTGGGGCTCTCGGTGTCCTGGTCGATACCGGCGGGCCAGGGCTGTTCGTCGGCGTCGCGGACGGTGCGGAGCAGTCGCCAGAACTCCGCCCAGTGCGCGGGGAGGCCGCGGATCTCGGCATCGTGCTCGAAGAAGGTGACCAGCGAGGTGCGGCGTCCCAGTCCGGCGCAGCCGTCCGCGTACTCGCGCAGTGCGGCCACCAGGTCCGAGGCGCGGTGCCGCCCGCGGCGCACGAACGCGTAGCGCAGCGTGCCGCGGCGCACCGCGTCCACGCCGAAGATGCACGGGAACGGTTCTTCGGCATCCAGCATTCGCTGCTCGAATTCCGCGAGAGCGCGTTTTTCCCAGTCCTCGTCCGGGGTGCTGCCGGGGATCAGGAGTGCGGTGTCGAGCTGTTCGTGGGCGTCATCGGTCGTTCCAGTGGACACATGTTCCCCCAGGGTGGCTGCGTCGCTCGGTGGCTGCGTCGCTCAGTGGTAAGAGGAATCGGATTCCGATTCGCATCGTTCCGATTCGGCTTCGTCGGATTCGATCGACGGCTGGAATCGACTGCCCCCAGTGGATTCCGCTGCCGACCAGCATTCACCGATTCGGTACTGCGGGCAAGGACGCGGTCGACATCAGGCCCTGACGGAGTAATCACGCCCTGCGGGAGTGATCAAGCCCTGCCGGAGTGATCAGGCTCTGCCGGAGTGATCAGGCCCTGACGAAGTGATCAAGCCCTGCCCGCCGATCGGAGCGCTTCCCGGACCGGGTCCGGTGCAGGTGCTCAGGCGTTCCAGGTGACTTCGCAGGGCTGGTGCGGGCGGACGGTGTCGGTGCAATCGGGGCAGCGCGCGGTGATCGCGTCCACGGCCGCGTCCCGGCCGGCGAAGGGCACCTTGATCCAGCGGTTGCAGACGGTGGGCAGCAGCTGGCCACCGGGGAACGCGCCCGGTGCGAACTCCACCGCGTGCCGCACCTTCGCACCCGGCCCGACCAGCCAGTACACCGTTTCCCGCATCGCGCCTCCCCGAGCCTGGCGGTCCGGTGAACGCTAACCGCGATGGTGTGCGATCAGTAGATATCGGTGGAGTGAACCGACCGGTCTCGGTTGGTGACCGCACCCGCCCGGGGCGGCGGGGAGCGGACGCGTCCGCCGCCCGGCCGCGGGGGAGCGGTGACCGCACGTCCGAGGCCGGCGTTCGACCTCTTCGGCCGCCCGGCCACCGGGCTCGGCGAACGGCCCTTGGCTGCCGAGCGGGACTGTGCTGGGCTGGAAGCGTGACGAGGAGCCGGCCGGGAGGACGGGATGGCGGGCAACAGCCGGGACGCGGGGCGTTCGGTGACGGGGCGCGCGTTGAGCGTGCTCACCGCGTTCGACATCGAGCACACCAGGCTCACGCTGACCGCGATCGCCCGTCGTGCCGGGATCCCGCTGGCCACGGCGCACCGGCTCGTCGGCGAGCTGGAGTCCTGGGGCGCGGTGCAGCGCGCCGCGGACGGGTGCTATGAGATCGGGCTGCGGCTGTGGGAGATCGGCCTGCTGGCCCCGGTGCACACCGCGCTGCGAGCGGCGGCGCTGCCGCTGATGCAGGAGCTGTGCGAGCTGACCGGGGAGAACGTCCACCTGGCGGTGCGCGACCGGTGGGAGGCCCTCTACGTGGAGAAGCTGGCCGCGCCCCGTTCCGTCCCGATCATCTCGCGCGCCGGCGGCCGGCTGCCGCTGCACCCGACCGGCGTGGGCCGGGTGCTGCTCGCGCACGCGCCCGCGCGGGTGGTGCAGGAGTACTGCGAGGGCGGGTTGACCAGGCACACGCCCTACACGATCACCGAGCCCGGCAGGCTGGCGCGGGAGCTGCAGGCCGTGCGCAGTCGGGGGTTCGCGCGAACGTCGGAGGAGATGACGCTCGGTAATTGCTCGGTGGCGGTTCCGGTGCGGGGCGGCGGGGGCGCGGTCGTCGCCGCGCTCGGCTTGGTCGCACGCAGTGTCCGGACCGAACATTCCAAGCTGGTCAAGCCGTTGCTCCCCGCGGCGGAGGCGATCGGGAAACGACTGGCCGAGCACGATCCGGCCCGTTCCGACGCTGGTTGAGCCGCGTTCGCGGATCGCGGAATCATCCCCTTCCGAGCGTCACCTGATTGGCCGCACCGCCGGACTGAAGTCGCTGAACCGCTCACCGACCGGTCACCGACCGCTCGCCGCCGCCGGTCGCAGGAGCACCGCGTCAGCGCAGAGGAATCGCCCTCGACCTGTTTTAGTCGAACTGCCTGGGAAGAACGAGTGCCGGGCGAGTGAGCACTTTTTGTTGCAGCCAGTGCATCGAGGGAGGCGGGGAGCCGTGACCGGAATGCCGGGACGTGCCACGGTCGACAACGAGGTCCGGATCAGCTCTACCCACGCACGATCTCCGCTCGATTTACCGGCCTCCATCGGCAGGCTGACCTCGCTGGCGGCCGACGCCCTCGCCTGGTCGGGCACGGTGCTGCCGCCGGTGAAGATGCTCGGCAGGCACGTGGTGCCGGTCGCCGAGCTCGTCCCCGACGCGCACGCCGAACGGCTGTGCTTCGGCAGCGAGCCGGTGCTGGACCGCGCGGAGATAGCGACCTGGGTGTGGCCGGAGATGGACGGCCGGGTGCCGCCGCCGAGCGCGCACCTGGTCGGGATGCTCGCGCCGGCGAGGCACTGGCGCACCGCGCTCACCGCGGCCGTGCCGTTCGCCCGGTTCACCAGCACCGCGATCATCGTGCCGAAGAGCGTGACGCTGGCGCAGGACTTCATGTCCACCTGCCTGATCCGGGCGCGGCAGTTCGGCGTGGCCGTGCTCAGCGCGGAGGCCGACGACGTGCAGGTCGAACTGCCGGGCCGCTCCTTCGCGGACGCCCCGCCGATCGAGCACACCGCCGTGTCCCGTTGGGTCAACGAGGTCGTCTACCAGCAGCTGCTCGCCGCGGAGGCCCCGGCTCCGTCCCGCAGCTGACGCCCGGTCCGGAGCGCGCGGTGGCCGCGCGCCCGGACCTAGGGTGGGGGCATGCGAATCGTGGTAGCCGGAGGACATGGGAAGATCGCCCGCCACTTCGGGCGGCTGCTCGCCGAGCGGGGTGACACGGCGGTCGGGTTGATCCGCGACCCGGCGCACGCCGACGACCTGCGCGCCGACGGGGCGGAACCGGTGGTGCTCGACCTGGAGTCCACCGACGCGGCCACCCTCGCCGCGCAGCTGACCGGTGCGGACGGGGTCGTGTTCGCCGCGGGAGCCGGGCCGGGCAGCGGCATCGAGCGCAAGGACACCGTGGACCGCGCCGGTTCGGTGCTGCTGGCCGAGGCCGCGCAGCAAGCGGGCGTGCGGCGCTTCCTGCAGGTGAGCGCGATCAACGTGGACCAGCCGAAGCCCGCGGACGTGGGCGAGGTGTTCAGCGCCTACCTGGACGCGAAGCTCGCCGCCGAGCAGGACCTGCGGGCGCGCGACCTGGACTGGACGATCCTGCGTCCGGGCTCGCTCACCGACGACGCGCCGACCGGCCGGGTCGAGCTCGCGGAGCGGACCCGCCGGGACGACATCACCCGCGCGGACGTGGCCGCCGTGCTGGTGGCCCTGCTGGACGAGCCGAAGTCGACCGGCCGCGTCCTCACGCTGATCAACGGGGACGTGCCGGTCGTCGACGCGGTGCGCGCCGCCGTCGCCTGACCGGGCGGCTTCCCGCGATCTCCGCCGGTCGTCGCCCGCCGACGCGTGCCGGGAGATCGCGGGGAGCCCGTTCAGCCCAGCACCCGGTCCAGGTACCGGTTGCGGAACAGCCCGCCCGGATCCAGCTCGGCCCGCAACGCCCGGAAGTCGTCGAAGCGCGGGTAGCGCTCCCGCAGGTCGTCGGCGGTGAGCCGGTGCATCTTCCCCCAGTGCGGGCGCCCGCCCGCCGCGTCCGCGATCGACCAGAACGCCTCGAACCACTCGCGGTGCGGCATGCCGGTGAACTGGTGCACCGCGATGTAGGCGCTCGGCCGCCGGTGCGCCGTGGACAGCCAGATGTCGTCGGCCGCGGCGACCCGCACTTCGACCGGGAACATCACCGGTTCGGCGAGCCGGGCGGCCGCGGCCCGCAGTTCGCCGAGGACGTCGGGCAGCGCGGCACGCGGTACCGCGTACTCCGACTCCAGGAACCGCACCCGCCGCTTCGTCACGAACACCCGGTGCGCGTGGTCGCTGTAGTGCCGGGCGGACCAGGTCGCCGCGCAGAACCGGTTGAGCGGGCGCACCAGCCGGGGCTGCAACCGGCCGAGGTGGCAGAGCGCGCCGAACGCCCGGTTCTCCACCACTTCGTACTCGACGAAGTCGCGGAGCCTGCCCAGCGGCCGCGGTGCGGCCCCGGCCGGCAGCCGGTTGTTGCGCTTGACCAGCGTCCGGCTGCTGTGCGGGAACCAGTAGAACTCGAAGTGGTCGTTGTCCGCGGCGAGCGGCTCGAAGCGCTCCAGCACCTCGTCCAGCGGTTCCGGCCGTTCGTCGGCGACCAGGTGGAACGCGGGGACGCAGCGCAGCGTGACGCTGGTGAGGACGCCGAGCGCGCCGAGGCCGATCCGGGCGGCGGCGAACAGGTCGGGGTGCTCGGTCGCCGAGCAGCGCACCGTCCGCCCGTCGGCGAGCAGCAGCTCCAGCCCGGTGACCTGGGTGGCGAGCCCGCCGAGCGCCGATCCGGTGCCGTGCGTGCCGGTGGAGATCGCGCCCGCCACGGTCTGCCGGTCGATGTCGCCCAGGTTGGGCAGTGCGAGCCCGAGCTCGCCGAGCTCGTGGTTGAGCCGGTGCAGCGGCGTGCCCGCGCGGACCGTCACGTGCGGTGGGTCGACGCGCTCGATGCCGCTCCAGTGCGCGAGGTCCAGGGCGAGCGCGCCGTCGTCGGGGGCGCCGACGCCGGTGAACGAGTGCCCGCTGCCGAGGGGGCGCACGGTGCGGCCGCCGCGGGCGGCGGTGCGCAGCAGGACGGCGGCTTCGGCGACGTCGCGGGGCCGGGCGGTGCCGCCGGGTGCGCGGCTGACGGTGCGGGCCCAGTTCGTCCAACCTGGTCGAGGCATTGCGGCAGACCTCCTGGTGGCCCGGGCGGTGCTGCTGCTCGAGGCCGGTGCGGCGGCGGTGCCGAAGAAATTAAGTGAATGAGATTCACATAACAACCCCCGGCCGCCTACCGTGGCGGAGTGGCCCACACCTCACCGCAGCCCGACCCGGAAGCCGACCGCGCCAGGCTCGACCGGGCTACCCGCGACCTCGACCCGCCGTTCGCCGTCGTCGACCTCGACGCGTTCCGGCACAACGCCGCGGACCTGCGCCGCCGCGCCGCCGGCACCCCGATCCGGGTCGCGTCCAAGTCCGTGCGCTGCCGGGACCTGCTCGGCCGGGTCCTCGGCACCCCCGGGTTCGAAGGGCTGATGGCCTACAGCCTGGCCGAAGCGCTCTGGCTGCACCGGGAAGGCGCCTCCGACGACATCCTCGTCGCGTACCCGACCGCCGACCGCGCTGCGCTGCGGGCGCTCGCCGCCGACCCGGCCGCCGCCGCGGCGATCACCCTCCTGGTCGACTCGGAGGAGCACCTCGACCACGTGGACCACGTCGTCGGGCCGCACCGCGAACCGCTGCGCGTCTGTCTCGAACTCGACGCCGCCTGGCACCCGATTCCCGGCGGGATCGCGCACGTCGGCCCCCGCCGGTCGCCGGTGCACACCCCGGCCCGGGCCCGCCGGTTCGCCGAGCGGATCGTGCGGCGCGACGGGTTCCGGCTGGTCGGGATCATGGCCTACGAAGGGCAGATCGCCGGGCTCGGCGACGCCCCGCCCGGGAAACCGCTGCTCGCGTCCGCGCTGCGCTGGATGCAGCGCCGGTCCGCCGCCGAACTCGCCGAACGCCGCGCCGATGCGGTCGCCCGGGTGCGCGCGGTGGCGCCGCTGGAGTTCGTCAACGGCGGCGGCACCGGCAGCATCGAGACGACCGGCGCCGAGCGCAGCGTCACCGAGATCGCCGCCGGTTCCGGGCTCATCGGGCCGACCCTGTTCGACGCCTACCGGGCGTTCCGGCCGCGTCCCGCCGTGCTCTACGCGCTGCCGGTGGTGCGCAGGCCGAGCCGGTCGTTCGCCACGTTGTTCACCGGCGGCTACATCGCCTCCGGCCCCACCGGGCCGAGCCGGGCGCCGAGCGTGCACCTGCCGCGCGGGTTGAAGCTGACCGCGGCCGAAGGGGCCGGGGAGGTGCAGACCCCGGTGTCCGGGGCGGCGGCGCGGCGGCTGCGGATCGGCGACCGGGTGTGGCTGCGGCACGCGAAGGCGGGCGAGCTCGCCGAGCGGTTCGCCCAGTACCACCTGGTGGAGGGGAACCAGCTGGTCGGCGCCGTGCCCACCTACCGGGGCGAGGGCATGTCGTTCGGCTGATCGTCGGGCATCCGGTTCGACAGGTAGCCGCGCACCAGTTCCTTGGTCTCGGCGACGAGCTGCGGATCGCCCGCCGGGTCGCGGCGGAACGCCAGGTTCAGCACCGCGTCGGCCGCTTCCACGGCCACCGACAGCGGCAGCAGCAGCTGCTCGCCGTCCAGCGGGAACCGCTCGCCGAGCAGCGCGACGAGCTTGTCGGCGATCACCGCGTTGTTGTCCTTGCTCTCGTCGAGCAGCCGCAGGTCCACCACGTCGCCGAAGTGCAGCCTGCTGAACGCGGGCACGTCGCGGTGCATGGTGATGTACACGTCGATCACCGTGTCCACCGCGTCCCACCAGTTCGCGAGCTCGGCGGTGGCGAAGCGCTCGCCGATCGCCTCCACGAAGCGGTTCAGGTTGCGCCGGGTGAGCTCCTGCACGACCGCCCGCTTGTCCGGGAAGAACTGGTACAGCGAGCCGACGGCGACGCCGGCGCGTTCGGCGATCAGGGTGGTGGTCACCCCTTCGTAACCGAGCTCGTCGATGAGCTGGGCGCAGGACTCCAGCATCTTCTCCACGCGCTGGGTGCTGCGCTGCTGGACGGGTTTGCGCCGCAGCGGTGCGACTTCGGCGGACAAGGCGTCTCCTTGATCACTCGTGCGGACCGTCGTGGGAGGGGCGTCCGGCGGGGTGCGCGGTGGACGGTCGGCGTACTCCCCGTTGCGGTCCCGCCGCGAGATCATCCCAGGTCCTTGCGTCCGAGATCATCTCAATCGACGAGATCACCATCCTCGGAGCCGGTTCGCGCGCGGGCGGAACCGCGCCCCCGGCCGGAGCGCCGGTGCTCGTCGTTCCGGATCGGGGGTGGTGCGGGACGACGGTGCGCAGCGCTCGGTCGATCGGGACCCAGTGTGCCGCGCGCTCCGTCCGCGCAGGCAGTGGACATGCCGGGGCCGGTGTCCACCGAAGGGGTGCCGCTGGGCGGGGGCGTCCCGCTCGGCGGAAGGGGTGCCTTGCGGATCCAGATCACCCTCATAGTGTTCCAGGTCACTGCTATCGGGTCGGGGTTACGGTACGGGCGTATGCATTCGGTCACGTTGCCGACGCGCATTGTCACTATCTAGCGTGAGTCGACCTCCCCGAGCTGTGATGGAAAGGTGATCGTGAGCTACTGCGGCGTCGCGCCTGGTTCTCCCCGCATCCGCACTCCCCGCGACTTCGCGCCGGGGCGCACCGCCGGCCAGGACCGGATCGCCCCCAGCAGAATTCCGGCGGCGCACCACCACCCCGCTCCGCCCGGCCCGCGCGCGTTCCCCGCGCCGGCACCGCGCCAGCTCGCCCGGTGACCGCGCACACGCCGGTCTCCCGGCCGAGCACCGCAGCGCTCCCGGCCGCACTGGTCCCGATGTGGACGGACCGGCCGGCCCAGGACCTGTGGTCGCCGCTGCCGGTGCCGGAAGCCGACCGGATGTTGCACGACGGCGGGTACCGGCTGCGCCTGCGCCGGCACGGCGGGGAGTTCCGGCTCGTCGGCGACGGCGCGGGCGACGGTCTGCCGCTCGGTCCCGAACCGACCTGGGCCGAGCTGTACCGGCTGCTGGTCCGGTTGCGCCGCAGGCGGCGGCACCACGACCCCGACTGGCTGCGGGCGCTCACCGGCACCCTCGGTGCGGCGCTCCCGCCGCGCACCGGCCCCGACGATGATCCGCTGCCGCGCGCGGTGCGCGAGGACCCGGTGCTGCGGATGCACTGCGCCACCGTCGTCCCCGGACCCGCGCGCCGTGGCGCGGAGACCGGCCCGCGCGGTGGTGCGCTGCCGTCTCCGCCGCATCCGCAGCACCCCGGCGGCACCGTCGCGGTGCGGCCGGACGCGCTGCTGGCGCCGGGACCCGACGGGGCGCCCGGGCTGCTGCGGCTGGTCATCGACAACCGCTTCGGGCACCGGGAGCACGAGCTCGGGTTCTTCCTGGAGCACTTCGTCCGCCCACCGCTGCGGGCCTTCCGGCACGCGCTGGAGCACCGGCGCACCGCGCTGTTCGCGGCGGACGGCGCGGACTCCGCCCCGCTCGCCTTCGAGCTGTCCACCGAGCTGGAGGCCACCGGGCGCGTCGTCACCTCCGCCGCCGTCGCCGAACCCGACGAGCAGGCGGTGCGTTCCGCCGCGCGGGCGCTGCTCGCGGTGCTCGCCGAACTCGCCGACGGCTTCCGCCGCATCGGCTACCCGCTGCCGCGCGGCGAATCGGTGCGCGCCGGCATCGACCGGGTGCTCGACCAGGAGCTGCGGCACCTCGACCGGCGGACCGCGCGGCTGCTGGCCCGCACCGACCTGCGCGCCCACGCGCACTCGGTCGACCCGGACCAGCACGAGGTGCTGCGCCAGGTGCTCGACACCGTGCAGGACCGGACCCGGCGCCGCCGCTGGGAACCGGAGCGCCCGCGCCCCACCGTGGTCATCGACCTCGACCTGTGCGGCATCGTCCCGCTGCGGCGCACCGTCGAAGCCACCCGCGCCGTGTCCGGGCCCCGGCCCGGCGCGCCGCACGGCATCCCCGAGCTCGCCGACCCGGACGCGCTGCCGGTGCTGCCGACCTACGTCGAATCGACCTGGCCCACCTTCCTCGACCGCACCGGGCTGGCCGAGAAGTACCCGGCGGTGGACTGGCGAGCGGTGCACGCCGAGTTCTTCCGCGCCTTCGCCCGGCCCTGGCAGCGGCTGCGCACCGACGAGGTCAACGCCGGGTTGGCCCGCTTCACCTGGGACGTCCGGGACGCAGGCGGGCAGGTCGTGTTCTGCACCGGCCGCCGCGAACGGGTCCGCGAGCACACCGCGGCCGTGCTGCGGGACGCGGGCGTGCCGGACGCGCCGCTGCTGTGCATGCCCGACGAACGCACCCGGCCGATCCCGGAGCTGAAGGTGGCGCGGCTGCGCGGGCTCGGCGAGCTCGACGTGGTCGCCGTCTTCGACGACCTGCGGGACAACCGCACCGCGCTGGTCGCGGAGTTCCCCGGCGCGCTCGCCGTCGCGGTGGAAGTGCCCGGGCTCGTGCACGAACGCGTCCCGGGACGGCCGCTGCCGGACGGCGCCCCGGCGATCGCCACCTTCGAAGTGGAACCCCGGCCGCGCGCGGGCGGATCCGGCCCGGGCCTGCTCTCGCACACGCATTCCTTGGAGGAGCTGCAGATCGGCGCGCTGCGGTCGAACCGCTCGGCGCAGCGCTGGGCGGTGCACCTGGGCCGGGACGCCGCGCTGGAGCTCGCCGGGCACGTCCTCGCCGACGCCGACCGCGCCGCAGACCGGGTGGCCCGCGCCGCCCGCGACCGGTTCCGGCTCGACGAACCCGCGCCCGAACCGGAGCACCGGGAACGGGTGGTGCACGCGCTGCACCACGTGCTGGGCCGCAAGCAGTTCCTCAAGGGGGCGCGGTCCAACTACCAGGTGGAGCACCTGCGCCGCGACGTCGAACCGTTCCTGCGCGCGGGCGAACCGATCGACGTGGTGCTGCTGGGCTTCCCCATCAAGCAGTGCCTGAACGGGCTGAAGGCGAGCGGGCCGCTGCCCGACCTCGCCGAGTTCGGCGGGCTGGCGCGGTTGCGCGAGATGCAGCGCGCGGCGAGCGCGGTGCACCCGCCGGGGTTGCGGTTCCGCATCCTCACCGATGGCAGGCACTTCCGGCCGCGGCCGCTGTCGATCACCGGCACCTACAGCGCGATCCTGCGCGAGTACGCCGACCTCGCCGGGCTGGGGGAGGCGGCCACCATCGAGGAGGTGGACGCGGTCGCGGCCCGGCGGCTCGACGTGGACCTGCCCGCCGAGCGGGCCGAGCGCACCGCGCGGCACCGGCGGCTGCTGGCGGACGCGCTGCGCGGGCTGGACATCTCCGAGGACCCGCTGCGCACCCTCGACCAGGTGGACCGGCGCGCGGACGGCGTCCCGGAGGAGGTCGCCGCCTCGGTCCTGATGTTCCGCGAAATGCTGATGTCGGTGGTGTTCTCCGTCCCGCTGTCGGTGCCGGAGGGCGTCGACCGGGCGAACTGGGCGCGCGCGGTCTACGCGAACGTCTACGACCTGGACGGGGGCGCGGTGCCGCCGCTGCTGCGGCAGTCGCGGGTGGAGGTGCTGCGCCGTGCCTGGCACACCGTCGTGCGCTACCTGGCGACGATGCGGGTCGATGAGGAACTCGGCTACGAGGAGCTGCTGTTCCCGAACCGGGTGCGGCTCACCGTCAGCGCCGCGCGGCCCGGCCGCTGCGGGTTCACCTACCTCGGCGGGTCCGGGCTGCTGCCGTGGCAGGGCACCGGCGCGCTGGACCGGCGCGGCCGGATCGGTGCCGACTTCGCGGTCTCGTTGCAGGACAGGGGATTCGTGCCGGTGTACACGCCGCTGCTCGGGCCGCGGCAACCGTGGTTCGCGGTGCCCGCGGAGCACACCCGGCTCGGCGCGGGCGGCGGGATGCGCCTCGACCCCGAGTTCGCCGCCACGGCTCGGCTGCGCCGCAAATGACGGGCCGGACCTGACGGACGGGGTCTGAAGACAAGAAAGGTCCCGGCGCTCGTCCGGGGAAACGAGCACCGGGACCCCTCGTCCACCCCGGCGCCCCTTCGGGGAAAGGGGAACCGGAGTCGTTGGAATCCGCGGACCGGTACCGGTCGGGGGAGGGGAGTGCTGCAGCACCGGCCCGCGGAAGACTCGTGCGGCGGCGGATCTCCTGAGCTCGCGGAGTCCTTCGGGGGAACTCGGAGCGGGGCGGGGATCGGAGCTCTTCGGGGGAGCCCGGACGCCTTCGGGGATCAGGAGACCTTCGGGGCGCCGCCAGCACGTCCACTGTGGAATTGGAAGTTGTGTGGTGGCCGACGACCACTGCAGTGGTCGGGGGTGCACGGCGATGGTTCGCCGGCCACCGGGGCGGTGGCTCGATCCGTCCGGTTCGGGGAGGGAGTGGTGCTGACCGGGGGACCGAGCGACCGCCGGTCTACGGCACCGGCGCCGCCGGGCGCAGCTCGTGCGCCGGTCGCTGGTGCCGTGCGGGACGGGGTGCGAGGGCTCCCGCGACCAGGTGCTCGTAGGCCGAGCGCCACACCGAGCACGGTGCGCTGCGGGGTCGCCATCGGGAAGAGCACTCGATGCAGTTGCCCTTGTCGTCGGTGTCGTGCGCGGCCAGCAGCGTCCGCCATCCCTCGGTGAGCCGGGGGAGTTCGGAACGCGCCACGGACAGCAGGGACGGGGCGTCCGCGCGGTTCGCCAGCTCGCTCAGCACGTCGAGCCGCTCCCACACCGCGTTGCGCAGCACCTGACCCAAGATCTCGTCCACCGCAACCTCACCGTCACTTTCTCGCCTGCTCAGCGGCCCGCCGTAGTGCGCTGCTCAACTCGCCGACTCCATCGGTCGACAGCACCACGGTGCGGCCGGGCGGTCCGACGAGAACCACCCTGTCCCGGTTGACCAGCACGGTGAGGTAGCGGCGGATGTGCCCCACGTCGCGACACAGCACCCGCCACCAACGACGGCGGTCGGGGGATCCCGCCGCGGAACCGGCCTGTTCGGGCACCGCCGCGTTCGCGGTGACCTCCACGCCGCCCCGGGGGTCGGACTCCGTCATCCCGTCCACTGCCGTTCGGGTTCCTCTCCGTGCTCGGTTGCTACCGATGACTAGATTGGAATGCGTCGAACGCGGGCGGTAGCCGGTAGGCGATGACCGGCTCAACGGCGACGACGAACGGTCGGTGGACTTCACCCCCACCGATCACCTCTGCCGATACGCACTTCACCGGCTCGTCGAAGTGCCCTTACTCTGCGACCGACGCCCGTGCAGAGTGTGAGGGGGTCTAAATGAACACCATCGGTTCGAACGGCTCGCCCGTTACACGAGACGTCTGGGACGGCCGTGAGATGCGGGACGCGTTGGCGGCGCGGAACGTCAGCGAGATCTACCGGCAACTGCGCCGGATCGGGGTTTCGCAGCGCCAGATCGCGGCATCGACGGGCCAGTCGCAGTCCGAGGTCTCGGAGATCCTGAAGGGCCGCCAGGTCATGGCTTATGACGTGCTGGCCCGAATCGCCGACGGCCTCGGGATACCGAGGGGGTACATGGGCCTCGCCTACGACGGGGCGACGGCAATGAGGGTCGCGAAGTCGAACAGCGGCCCCCAGGCTGAGGAGGACGAGTCGGTGAAGCGTCGGAAGTTCCTGTCCCACGCGGCCGCGGTGACCATGGGTGCCGCGGTCTTCGGGACGGAGGAGAGCACCTGGGTGCCGAGCAATGTGCAGACGCCTGCTCCGATGCGCATCGGCATGACCGACGTGCAGCAGATCCAGGCGGCCACCAAGGCGTTGCGCGACCTGGACTACCGCTACGGCGGCGGCACCTGCCGCGACGCCGTGGTCGCCCAGCTCTCCTGGGCCCAGCAGTTGCTCGACGCCAACGCGTCCGACCAGGTCAAGCGCAAGCTCTACGTGTCGCTGGCGGACATGCACAGCCTGGCGGGCTGGACCTCCTTCGACACGGGTCTGCTGGACCCGGCGCGCGGCCACTTCGGCAAGGCGCTGGAGTTCGCCAAGCAGGCCGAGGACGACAGCCTCGTGGCGAGCGTGCTGTACCGGATGGGGCGCGTCTACCTGCACTACCAGGAACCGAACGAGGCGCTGAAGCTGTTCCAGCTCGGCCAGATCGCCGCGCAGGAATCCGGTTCCTCGCTGACGGTCGCGGTGCTGTGCGCGAACGAGGCCTGGGCCTACGGGATGCTCAACAAGCCCGACCAGGTGCAGAAGATGGTCGGCCGGACCAAGGACGAGTTCGCCAGGGCGAACGTGGCCGAGGCCCCGGACTGGGTGCGGTTCTTCAACGAGAACGACCTGCACGGGATGATCGGCTCGGCGCACGACGCGCTGGCCGTGTTCGATCCGGACCGCTACGCGCCGCTCGCCGTCGCGGAGACGATCAAGTGCAACGAGGCGTACGGCGCCGACATGCAGCGGACCCACGTCTTCGGGCTGAGCCTGCAGGCCACCAACCACATCCGGGCCGGTGACCTCCAGGAGGGCATCAAGGTCGGGCGGTCGGCGCTGCAGATCGGCGAGAAGGTCAAGTCGGCCCGCGTCGCCGACCGGCTCAAGCCGCTGGAGCTGGAAGCCGGGCGGCACCGGATGAACTCCGACGCCCGCGACCTGTCCGAAGAGATCCGCCGCTTCCGCGAGGCGTGAGACCGGTGCGCGGCAGGCGGTTCGGCGCGCGGTCCTCGCGCGATCAGGTCAGCGCCGGTTTCCCGGGCGCGGTGCAGCGGCACGACCGGGCTGGCCCCCGATGACGTCGGGGACCCGCTCGGCGGAGGGCCGCTACACGCGGCCGAAACTGGCTTTGGCACTGGCGGAGGTGTGCGCGGCCGCGGGGCTCGACCCGCGGGGCGCTCGGCTGGTGCGGTTCGTCAACAACGGCGTCTTCCTGCTGCGCGAGCACCCGGTGATCGTCCGGATCGTGCTCGCGCCGTCCTTCGCCTACCGCGCGGTGAACGTGGTGGAGGCCGGCCGGTTGCTCGCCGAGCACGGGGTTCCCGCCGTGCGGTTGCTGCCGGGGGTGCCGCAGCCGGTGCGCACCGGCGGGCACCTGGCGACGTTGTGGCAGGCGGTCCCGGAGGTGGGACCCGCCCCGGACGGCGCCGACCTGGGCCGGTTGCTGCGGCAGGTGCACGACCTGCCGCAGCCCTCGACCTTGCCGCGCTGGCAGCCGATGCCGGACGTGCGCCGGAGGCTGGCCGACGCCGAGGAGCTGGACGCGGCGGACCGGGCCTTCCTGGAGCAGCGCTGCGACGACGTGGAGGCGCGGCTGGCGGAGCTGGACTTCCCGCTGCCGCCGTCGGTGGTGCACGGCGACGCGCACCTGGGCAACCTGATCGCGGGGCCCGAAGGGCCGCTGCTGTGCGACCTGGACTCGTTGTGCGTGGGGCAGCCGGAGTGGGACCTGACGCCGATGGCGGTGGGCATGCTCCGGCTGGGCGCGCCCGCGGAGCGGTACCACCGGCTGGCGGAGGTCTACGGCTTCGACGTCACCGCGTGGTCCGGGTTCCCGGTGCTGCGGGACCTGCGCGAGCTCAAGATCACCGTGAGCGTGCTGCCGATCCTGCGCAGCAACCCCGGGGTGCGCGACCAGCTGCGGAGCCGGTTGCGCTCGATGCGGGAGGGTGACGCAGCGGCTCAGTGGGAGCCCTACAGGTAGCGGTTGATGCGTACGATCGGGCGAAGTTCATCGACGAGCGGGGGCCGTGTCGGTGATTCTTGGTGACGAGCGAGGTCTGAAGTAATACGTATGTGTGAGTGTCTGCGGCACGGGGGGCCCGGATGGACGTGATGACCAGGAACGTCGCGCGGATGCGGCGCAAGCTCACTTGGCGCGGGCGCAAGGCGCTGGACTCGGCGCGGGTGCTCGACGACGTGGTGAACAGCGAGGTCCGGCTGGTGCCGGGGCTCAGCGGGGAAGCGCGGCAGCGCGCCGTGGACCACCTCGCGGAGCTCGTGCAGCTGAGCCAGGCCTACCGGCACTACTCCTACGGCTGGATCAGCCGGCGCGAGCTGGAACGCCGCGGCCGGGGTGCGCTGGGCCGGTTGGAGTCGCTCTCCTCGTCCGGGGCGCAGCAGCTCACCGAGCACGAATGACCGTTCGGCGACGAACCGATCTTTTCCACCCAGCGGAAAACGAGCCCGGAGTTCGGCCGGGCTGAAGTGCCGCGGGCGTTCCTGGGGGCGCGCTCCGCGGCATCGTCCGACTCTAGTTCGGCTCGGCGGCCGCTGCACCGCCGAACGTGGCACCTTCCCGAGCGGGAGCGGGGCGCCCCTTCCGGAGCGGCCCGCCCGGTCGGCTACTCGCCCGACCTGCCCAGCCGCAGCGCCAGCACCAGGCCGAGCGCGACGAGCACCACGGCCCCCGCGATCCACGGCCAGATCGGCATCCCGCCGCCCGAGTCGGGCTCGGCCCGGTCGGCGTCCGGCGGCGGCGCCGGGGTGCCGGTGCCCGCCTCGGTCAGGGTGAAGCCGCGCTTGCCGCTGACCGGGTGGCCGTCGTTGGACAGCACCCGGTAGCCGATCGTGTACTCGCCGGCCGGCCCGAGCGGGCGCACCGGCGCGACGACCTCGGTGCCTTCGACGCGGACCTGCCCGTCGGTCCAGAAGCTGCCGTCCGGGCCGACGACGGTGATCGTGTTGTAGCCCTCGCCGGAGCGCACCGGCTGGTCGAAGGTGAGCCGCACCTCGGCGGGGCCGGAGCTCAGCTGCGCGCCTTCCGCGGGGTCGCTGCCGACGAGGGTGTTGTGCGCGAACGCGGGGCCCGCCGCGCCGAGCAGCGCCGCGAAGGTCAGCGCGGTGATCGCGAGCAGTCGCCTCATGCCCGGCCCCCGTTCTTGCGGCGGGCGGCCAGCAGCGCACCGGCGCCGAGTCCGAGCCCGAGCGCGCCGACGGCGAGCCCGGCACCGCCGAGCACCCGCGCGGTGTCGTCCGCTCCGGCCGGTTCGGCCTCCGCCGCGTCCTCGTGGCCGTCGTGCCCGGTGCCGTCCGGCGCCGAGCCGTGCCCGTGGCCCGAGCCGTCCCCTTCGACCAGGGCCAGCGCCGGTGCCGGGTGCTCGGGCTCGGAGCCGTCCGCGGCAGGCGGCTGGTCCCAGCGCACGACCTCGCCGCTGTCGTAGGTCTGCTCGGTGGGCAGCAGCAGCCGGTCGGTGTCGGTGGGGAAGGTGCCGAGGGTGGCTTCGAACTCCTGGAACTGGTCGGGCGCGATGGCGGTGCCGGGGCGCGCGGTCCAGGTGATGCCGGAGACCGCTTCGGTGACCTGGGCGCCCGCCACGTCGACGGGCCGGTCCAGCCGCACCTTCCGCACCTCGGCGGTCCAGCCGGGCAGCGGCTTGGTGCGCACCGAGCTCAGCGGGTGGTCGAGGGGGAGCGCGACGTGCACCCGCACGGTGCTCGCGTCGGGCCGCTCGTTCGGGACCCGGAACGCGATCTTGGCGTGGCCGCCCTGCTCCGCCTGCTCGGGGGTCGCGCTGACGTGCGCGGCGGCGGTGCCCGCCCCGGCGATCGCGGTGAATGCGATCGCGGCGGTGACGCCGGTCGTGCGGAACAGAGATCGAGTTGTGGACATGGAGATCTGGACTCCTGATCTGTGCGGTTTCGCACATCAATTCAAGAATTGCGAATCGATCGGGGATACGAATGGGCAACGATCCGGGTGCCGTTCGGTGTCATCCCGGTCCGCCGTTCGGCGGTTCCGGCGGTCCGCGCAGAGCGTGGATCCGCTGCCGGATCAGTTGTTCGATCAGGAGGAGCGGCTCCGCCGGGAGGCAGATCGCGAATCTGGTCGTTACAGGCGGTAACGGCGCTGGCATCTTCCGCGGAAGCGTCAGCCTTAAGGTTGAAACGATTACAAAGAGTGCATCCTCGGCCCGGTGCAGCAGGACGGCTACCAGGAGCCCCGCGAGGACGTGACCCAGGGTCATCGTAACGGGGTCCAGTGGCAGTCCGCGCAGGGGTGCCGAGTCCGAGTGCGAGGCCGCTAGCTGCAGGAACAAGTGAAGTGACACCTGCCCGACACCGACTGCCCCTACAATGCTCCACAACCCTCGCCTGCGGTCGGCGAGCGCCAACCCGGCTCCGGACAACAAGGCGGTGATCAAAATGGTGGTTCCGAGATCGGGTGTGGAACCACCCGCGGCTGCATGTGCGGCTACTGATAGTGACGCCGAGGTGGCCGTCAGTACCAGCCCGCGCAGCGCACGAGCAGCGCCACGCGCAGGGATGGAACGGGTCGCCACGGATGTCCAGCCTAGATGTCGGTTCGGCCACGCTGAGCGCAAGTGAGCTTGCCTTGATCCGCCGAATGGGTCACGGTTTATGGGTTGCGGACGGTCGGGAATTCTTCCTGCACGAGCAGACAGTGACAGGTGAATAGTGTTCCGGCCGTCGTGACGTGAGGTACGGAGAGGAGGGGGCGTCGCGAGTTCGGGCGCCGGAACCTGTGTCGACTGAAGCAGATCTACGAGAGGGTGGCTCGTCGGGCCACGCAACGGAACCATCGGGGTCACCCGAGTTCATCGGCAAGCCGAGGACGGACTGGACCGTCTTCGGAGTCACCGCCGCCATCATGTTCATCCTGGTGGCGTGGGGGTCGGTGGGCACCGAGTCGCTGAGCGGCTTCGCCGAGAGCGCGCTGGAGTGGCTGGTCACCAACACCGGCTGGGGCTTCGTCCTCGCCGCCACGGGCTTCGTCATCTTCGCCCTGTTCCTGGCGTTCAGCCGGTACGGGCGCATCCCGCTGGGTGCTGACGGTGAGAAGCCGGAGTTCAGGACGATCTCCTGGATCGCCATGATGTTCAGCGCCGGCATGGGCATCGGCCTGATGTTCTACGGCGTCAGCGAACCGCTGACGCACTTCATGACCCCGCCCCCCGGCACCGTCGAAGGCGGTACCGATGCGGCGGTGGGCACCGCGATGGCGACCTCGCTGTTCCACTGGACCCTGCACCCGTGGGCGATCTACGCGGTGGTCGGGCTGGCGATCGCGTACAGCAGCTTCCGCCGCGGTCGCAAGCAGCTGATCAGCGCGGTGTTCATGCCGCTGATCGGCAAGCGCAACGCCGAGGGCCCGATCGGCAAGCTGATCGACATCCTGGCGCTGTTCGCCACGCTGTTCGGCTCGGCCGCCTCGCTGGGCCTGGGCACGCTGCAGATCCAGTCGGGCATGCAGGCCGCGGGCTGGATCGGGCAGACCAGCACCGTGCTGCTGGTGCTGATCATCGTCGTGCTGACGATCTGCTTCATCGCCTCCGCGGTGTCCGGCGTCTCCAAGGGCATCCAGTGGCTGTCGAACATCAACATGGTGCTCGCGGCGGTGCTGGCGATCTTCGTGTTCGTGGCCGGCCCGACCGTGCTGATCCTGAACCTGCTGCCGACCTCGCTGGGCGCGTACATCAGCGACTTCGGCGAGATGGCCTCCCGCGCCGGTGCGACCGGTGGCGACGAGATGCACTCGTGGCTGTCCAGCTGGACGGTCTTCTACTGGGCGTGGTGGATCTCCTGGACGCCCTTCGTCGGCATGTTCATCGCCCGGATCAGCCGCGGCCGCACGATCCGCCAGTTCATCGGCGGCGTGCTGCTGGTGCCCAGCGTGGTGAGCCTCATCTGGTTCGCGATCTTCGGCGGTGCCGCGATCGACACCGGCAAGGCCGACCCGGCCATCGTCAACGGCGGCGCCGAGGCGCAGACCTTCACGGTGCTGGAGCACCTGCCGCTGCCGCTGGTCACCTCGGTGCTGGTGATGATCCTGGTCGCGATCTTCTTCGTGTCCGGTGCCGACGCCGCCTCGGTGGTCATGGGCACCCTCTCGCAGCGCGGCTCCATCGAGCCGAGCCGCTGGGTGGTCATCTTCTGGGGTGCCGCGACCGGTGCGGTCGCCGCGATCATGCTGGTGATCGGCGGTGGCGAGGACGACGCGCTCTCGGGCATCCAGAACCTGACGTTCATGGGTGCGCTGCCGTTCGCGATCGTCATGGTGCTGCTGTGCGTGGCGCTCACCAAGGACCTGCGCAGCGATGAGATGACGCTGCGGGACGAGAAGGGCGCCGAGGTCCTGGAGCAGGCCGTCATCGCCGGTACCGAGGAGCACGACGGCGAGTTCCAGCTCGTCACGACTCCTGCGGAGACCGAGGAGGACGGCGCCGAGGGCGGCTCGGGCGAGTCGGCGGCGAAACCGGGGGCGGCCACCACGTGAGTTTCCTGGATTACGTCGCTTCCAGGTGGCAGCAACTGCTGGTGGACTCCTACCAGCACGCCAGCATGGTGGTGCAGTGCATCGTGCTGGCGACCATCGTCGGCGTCCTGGTCGGGGTTGCGGTGTACCGCAGCCCCGCCGGGGCCGCGGTGGCCACCGCCCTGTCCAGCGCAGTGCTGACCATCCCCTCGTTCGCCCTGTTCGGCCTGCTCATCCCCGTGCTGGGGCTGGGCGTCGCGCCGTCGGTGGTGACCTTGGTGCTGTACGCGCTGCTGCCGATCGTCCGCAACACCATCGTCGGGCTGTCTACAGTCGACCAGCCGATCCTGGATGCCGCGCGCGGCATCGGCATGAACCGGTTCCGGGTGCTGACCAGGATCGAACTGGCGCTCGCCTGGCCCGGGATCCTCGCCGGCATGCGGGTGAGCACCCAGATGCTGATGGGCATCGCCGCCATCGCCGCGTACGCGAAGGGGCCCGGCCTCGGCAACCTGATCTTCAGCGGCCTGTCCGGCCTCGGCAGCGCGAACGCGTTGAACATGGCGCTCGCGGGCACGCTCGGCGTGATCGTGCTGGCGCTGCTGCTGGACGCGGTGTTCGTGCTGCTCGGACGCCTGACGACTTCGAGAGGTATTCGTGGCTGAGAACAACAAGCCCGACACCGACGACCGCGCCGGCGGTCACGGCGTCGAAATCCGCCTGGAGGAGGTCTCCAAGCGGTACCCGGGCCAGAAGCTGTCCGCGGTCGAATCGGTCACCATGACGATCCCCGCCGGTGAGACCGTCGTGTTCGTGGGCCCCTCGGGCAGCGGCAAGACCACCACCATGCGCATGATCAACCGGTTGATCGAGCCCACCTCGGGCCGGATCACCATCGGCGGCCAGGACGTGCTCGGCCTGGACCCGGACAAGCTGCGCCGCGAGATCGGCTACTCGATCCAGCAGGCCGGGCTGTTCCCCCACATGACGGTGGGCGAGAACGTGGGCATGGTGCCCGGCCTGGTCGGCTGGACCAAGCAGCGGACCGTGGAGCGGGTCGACGAGATGCTCGACCTGGTCGGCCTGGACCCCGCCGAGTACCGCGGCCGCTACCCGCGGCAGCTCTCCGGCGGGCAGCAGCAGCGCGTGGGCGTGGCCCGGGCGCTGGCGGCCGACCCGCCGGTGCTGCTGATGGACGAGCCGTTCGGCGCGGTGGACCCGATCACCCGCGGCGTGCTGCAGGACGAGCTGATGCGGCTGCAGGCCGACCTGGGCAAGACGATCGTGTTCGTCACCCACGACTTCGACGAGGCCGTCAAGCTCGGCGACCGCATCGCGGTGCTCGGCGAGCGGTCGAAGATCCTGCAGTACGACACGCCCGAGGCGATCCTGGCGAACCCGGCCGACGACACCGTCGCGGGCTTCGTCGGCGCCGGTGCCGCGCTCAAGCAGCTCACGCTGCGCCGGGTGCGGGAGATCGAACTCGGCCAGGTGCCGACCGCCGGGATCGACGAGCAGCCCAGCGCGCTGCAGGAACGCCTCGGCACCCGGCGCGGCGCCATCGGCCTCGTGCTGGACCGCCGCAAGCGGCCGCTGCGCTGGGCCACCGCCCGCGAAGCCGGTGCCGTCTCCTCGCTGGAGCGGGCCGGCCGCGCCGTGGAGGACAGCGTCTCGCCCGCCTCCACGCTGCAGGACGCGCTGGAGGCCATCCTCACCGACGACGACGGCGTCGCCGTGGTCACCGGGTCGCGCGGGGAGTACGTCGGCGTCGTCGACATCGACACCGTGATGACGACGATCAAGGACCTCCGCGAGGAGCACGCCGACGACCACGCCGATCAGCCCGCCGACGCCGGGGACCGGTCATGAGCGGTTCCTACGCCGCCGACTCCGGGTCCCGCACCGCGGAACGGCTGCGCCTGTTCGCGCAGCCGCTCGTGGCGCTGCTGCTGGTCGTGGTCGTCGTCGGCGTGGCGTTCACCCACCGGGACAACGTCGTCACCAGTCGGAACATCACCGCCTCCACGCTGCTCACGCTCACCTGGCAGCACCTGCTGATGAGCGTGGCGGTCGCGTTGATCGTGGTGCTGGTCGCGGTGCCGCTGGGCATGCTGCTCAGCCGGTCGTGGGCGCGGCGGGTGAGCCCGCTGATCATCGGTCTGGCGAACATGGGCCAGGCGGCGCCGTCGGTCGGTCTGCTGGTGCTGTTCTTCCTGCTCACCAACGGAACCACCGGGTTCTGGATCGCGACGCTGCCGATCGCCGTGTACGCCCTGCTGCCGGTGCTGCGCAACACCCTGGTCGGCCTCCAGCAGGTCGACCCGTCGCTGATCGACGCGGGGCGCGGTATCGGCATGTCCGGGTTCTCGGTGCTCGTCCGCATCGAACTGCCGCTGGCCGTGCCGTTCATCCTGGCCGGGCTGCGGACCGCGCTGGTGCTGGCGGTCGGGACCGCCACGCTGGCCTGGTTCGTCGGCGCGGGCGGGCTCGGCGAGCTGATCGACACCGGGTACAAGCTGAGCAACTGGACGGTGCTCTCCGTCGGCGCGGTGCTGGCCATGGCGCTGGCCCTGCTGGTCGACTGGCTCGGCGGGCTCGCCGAGCGGTACCTGTCACCGAGGGGGCTCCGATGATGCGTGGAACACCGATGTCCCGCCGAGGCGCGCTGAAGCTGTTCTCGGCCGCCGCGGCGGGCGCGGCGCTCACCGGCTGCGGGCTCAGCTCGGGCTCGTCGGTGCCGCTGAGCGTCCGGCCCGGCTCGATCAAGCCGGTCCCGGAGCTGGAAGGCGTCCCGCTCACCGTCGGCTCCAAGGACTTCACCGAGCAGATCGTGCTGGCCTACATCGCCGAATTCGCGCTGGTGGCCGCCGGTGCGGACGTGCGGGACCTGAGCAACATCACCGGTTCCGCGAGCGCCCGCAACGCGCTGGTCAGCAAGCAGATCGACGTGGTGTGGGAGTACACCGGCTCGTCCTGGATCAGCTACAACGGCAAGACCGACCCGATCCCGGACGCGATCGCCCAGTACGAGGCGGTGCGCAAGCTCGACATCGAGCAGAACGGGGTCACCTGGTTCGCGCCGTCGCTGAACTCGGACAACACCTACGCGCTCGCGCTGAACCGGGAGAACGCGGACCGGCTCGGCGTGCACACGCTGTCCGACCTCAAGCGGCTCGGCCAGGAGAAGCCGGACGAGCTGTCGTTCTGCCTGGAGAGCGAGTTCGCCAGCCGCAACGACGGCATGCCGGGCGTCGCGGAGACCTACGGGTTCGCGGTCGATCCGGGCCGGGTGGAGACGCTGAACACCGGCACCATCTACACGGCCACGGCGACCGGCAAGGCCTGCAACTTCGGTGAGGTGTTCACCACCGACGGCCGGATCCAGGCGCTGGACCTGAAGGTGCTGGAGGACGACAAGAAGTTCTTCCCGCGCTACAACCTGGCCGTCACGGTGCGGGTCGACATGCTGGAGAAGTACCCGCAGCTGGAGGACGTGTTCCAGCCGATCTCGGACCGGTTGAACAACCAGGAGCTGCTGGACCTCAACGCCGGGGTCGACGTGGACGGCCGGGACCCGGCCGACGTCGCCCGCGACTGGATGGTGCGGCAGGGGTTCGTCACGCTCTGACGACCCGCCTCCGACGCGGGCGGGGGGGGGGGGGGGGGGGGGGGGGGGGGGCGCGCGGCGGGGGGGGGGGGGGGGCCGGGCCCCCCCCCCCCGCCCGCGGGGGGCGGGGGGGGG
>NZ_JAIUJZ010000096.1:0-47722 GCF_020176775.1 Saccharopolyspora sp. 6M | reverse complement strand
CCGGTGTTCCGGCTCCCCCAGGTTTGCGCCCGGACCGCCCCCGCCCGATCCCGTCCGCCCCCCGGTGCGGGCGGGTCTCCGGCTCGGCCCCGGCACGCGCTGAAGTCTGCCGTGGCCGGGGGCCCCGCAAGACCGTGAGAGCCCGCGGTGCCGCTGAGTAGAGCTACGCAACTCCACCGGGGGGCCGACGACGCGGACCCCCGGGGCGGGCGCCGGGTGAGCCCCCCCCGCCGGCGCCCCCCCCCCCCCCCGGGGGGGCGGCCCCCCCGGCGGGGGGGGCGGCCCTGCTGGTCCACACCCGGCTCCTCGGCAGCCCTCCGACCGATGGCCGGAACCGCCCGGTGTCAGATCGCCGCCACCCCGGTCTCCCCCGTCCGGACCCGCACCACGGAATCCACCGCGGTGACCCAGACCTTGCCGTCGCCGACCTTGCCGGTGCGGGCGGCACGCACGATCCCGTCGACGACCTCACCCACCGCCACGTCGTCCACGACGACCTCGACCCGGACCTTCTCCACGAAGTCCACCGCGTACTCGGCGCCGCGGTACACCTCGGTGTGGCCCTGCTGCCTGCCGTATCCCTGGACGTCGCTGACGGTCATGCCGAGCACGCCCAGCCTCCCCAGCGCGTCCTTGAGCGCGTCCAGCCTGCTGGGCTGGACGATCGCGGTCACCAGCTTCATGCGTTGCTGCCCTCCAGCTCGCGGTCGGCGCCGTCGGTGCGCACCGCCGGGCGGCGCGCGGAACGGCCGTCGCCGAAGTGGTACGCGGATTCGGCGTGCTCGGTCTCGTCGACGCCTTCGGCCTCGTCCTCCGGGCTCAGCCGGAAACCGACGGTGGCCTTGACGATCCAGGCCAGCAGCAGGCTTAGCGCGAACGAGTAGGCGAACACGACCACGGCGCCCACCGCCTGTCGCCACAGCTGGTCGAAGCCACCGCCGTAGAGCAGCCCGTTCACCCCGGCGGGCGCCGAACCGGAGGCGAAGAACCCGACCAGCAGGGTGCCGACCAGGCCGCCGACCAGGTGCACGCCGACCACGTCGAGCGAGTCGTCGAAGCCGAACCGGTACTTCAGGCTCAGGGCCAGCGCGCACACCGCGCCGGTGATCCCGCCGACCGCGATCGCGCCCAGCGGCGTCACCGACGAGCAGGCCGGGGTGATCGCCACGAGACCGGCGATGATGCCGGAGGCCGCGCCGAGCGTGGTGGCGTGACCGTCGCGCACCCGCTCCACCAGCAGCCAGGCCAGCATCGCCGCGCACGTCGCCACCAGCGTGTTCACCAGCACCACCGCCGCCGAGTTGTCGGCGGCCAACGCGGAACCGGCGTTGAAGCCGAACCAGCCGAACCAGAGCAGCCCGGCGCCGAGCACCACGAACGGCAGGCTGTGCGGCTTCCCGGTGCCCTTCGGCCAGCCCGCCCGCTTGCCGAGCACCAGCGCCAGGGCCAGCGCGGCCGCACCGGCGTTGATGTGCACCGCGGTACCGCCCGCGAAGTCGATGGCGGCGAGCCGGTTCGCGATCCAGCCGCCGACCGCGGTCACGTTCCCCGCATCGTCGGTCTCGTCGAACGCGAACACCCAGTGCGCCACCGGGAAGTACACGACGGTCGCCCACAACCCCGCGAACAGCAGCCACGGCCCGAAGCGGGCCCGGTCGGCGATGGCGCCGGAGATCAGCGCGACCGTCAGGATCGCGAACATGGCCTGGAAACCGGCGAACGCCAGCGTCGGGATCGTCCCGGACAGCTGGTCCTCGCCGAGCAGCCCGTCGAGCCCGAAGAACTGCACCGGGTCACCGAGCAGCCCGAGCCCGCCGAGGTCCCTGCCGAACGCGGCCGAGTACCCGAACAGCACCCACAGGACGCCGACGACGCCCATCGCTCCCAGACTCATCATGATCATGTTGAGCACGCCGCGGGCGCGCACCATGCCGCCGTAGAAGAAAGCCAGCCCTGGTGTCATGAGCAGCACCAGCGCGGCGCTGATCAGCACCCATGCGGTATCGCCTGAATTCACGTCGCCTCCCCGTGCGAACCGGTTGGGCGCATCCTGGGGAATGCCTGTTTCAGGCGATCCGTCCGCTCGTTTCCCCGCCGTGAACTGTCCGGGCCCTCGTGTTACGGCGACGTTCCCCGGTCACCACCAGGTCACGCGTCGAGCCGAGATCCGGCCGCCGAGTTCACTCCGCGCGCACCACGTTCAGCGAGGCCAGGACGGCGTCCCGATCGTTGATCGAGTCCAGCGCGTCCACCGGGAGCTCGAAGTAGTACAGCAGTTCCCGCAGCTCAGCGGCCTCTTCGGGGGACAGCGGGATGTTCTTCTCGCACAGCGTGCAAGCGATGCTGTCCAAGACCAGCCCGTGCTCCCCGGCCCGTGCAGCGCTCGACAGGTACGACGCGAAAACGCCCGGGGCCCGCCGTTGCACGGCGGACAGCAGATCGTCGACCCGATCCATGAACTCGTGCTCGTCCATGCTCATCGCTTCCTCCTCGGGTTTTCGATCACGCCTGGGCCGCCTTGCGGGAAGGTGGTCACCACCGATCCATCGGGATCCAGGATGACGACGATACGAACCCCGTCCCGAACACCGTTGACCAGCCAGCGCCCATCAGGTTCGTGCACTGGCGGCTGATCCGGATTCCGCCCCACGCTGCGCGCATTGTTCAAGATCAATTCCCGGTCCCATTCCGCCGGGAATTCGGTCTTGCCCGGAGCACCCGTGCCCGCGAGATGCCCGCCGCCCGTGCGGTCCCCGCCCAGGACGTGCGCCTCCCGCGCCGCCGTGATGTGCACCGAAGCCGGGTCGGGGTGCGGTTCGTCCACCGCGGCCCAGCCGTCGTACGGCGCGTCTCCCAGCCGCTGTTCGAGCCCTGCGTCCACCTGGGAGTAGACCCGGCTCTCGGAACCGATCTCGGTGTCCGAGCCCGCCCATTCCCGCAACCGGGCGGCGGCGCCGCTGTCGGCGAGGCGTGCGACGGCGACTTCCCGGTCGGCGTCGTAGTTGCTCTTGATCCGTTCCACGATCGCGAGCACCGCGAAGTACTCCCCGACGTCCACGGCGGCGGACGCCGCTTTCGCCCAGGGACCCGGTAGGTAGCCCAGGGCCGTGGCCAGGACGTCGAGGAACCGGTCAGCTTCACGCTGTTCGGCGAGCGTGCGCATGCCCTGCTGCGCTCGCTGGACGCCCTTCGCCAGTTCGCGGCACGACTGGGCGAGCAGGGTGGTGGTCGCCGTGACGGCGGGGAAGATCTGCGCGGTCCCGCACAGCTGGGACTTCGTCTCCCAGTACCCGCGAATCCGGTCGAACACCTCTCCCCGGTTGTCCCGCACGAGACCGTCGATCAGCGCGTCGCCTTCCGCCGAGATCTCGTGCAGCACTCCGACCAGGTGCTCCCATTCGCCCGCGGCGAACCGGAGCCGCTCCGGATACCCGTCCGGCCAGTAGTCGAACGCCCAGTCCGGGCGCGGTTGCGCAGGCGCGGCCGCGGCGCAGGACGGCGGCGGGGCGCTCGGACGCACCTCATCGACACCGAGCGCGGGCAACCGGTTCGGAACGCGGGAGCCGTGCCCGGCCGTGGAGGCGAGCTCGGAGTCGACGTAGTTGTTGCCGGTGTCCGTCATCCCCTGCGCGATCCCGCCGAGCACGTTCGTTGCGGCGCGCAACGTTCCCCACAACATCCGCACCGCGTGGTCGTACAACGATCGCCACGACGCCAGCACCGGATCCGCCCCGGCCATACCGGCCGCCGACTCGGCCAGGTTCCTGCTGATCCACGCCATGTTGTCGGCGAGACGCTGTTGGAGCCCGTAGAACGAGCGCGCCACGCGGCGGAGTTCCTCGACCGAGACGTCCACCTCGTCGGCGCCCGCGGACCCGCCCGCCGACATCGGCGCGGTGCCCGCCGGGCCTGCGGAACCGCCGGACGCGGCCGGGCCACCCCAGATACCGAGGTTGGCCCCATGCGCGTGCCGGTAGTTCTCGTCGATCTCCGCCAGCAGGCGCGCCAATGCGGCCAGGTTCAGGGCCATCTCGTCCGCGGCGACGCCCGACCAGCCGGCTCGGAGCGGACCCAGGTAGGCGTCGAGCCGGGCGAGCTGTTCCTCGATGTCGGCACCGGTGCCTTCGACCGAATGCCGCGCCTCGCCGAGCGAGGCGTACCGAACCGCGAACCTGTCCACTGCGCCCCTCCGCGAGCTGATCTTCAGGCATTCTCGCGGTCGAGCGACTCGGCGTTCAACCGGTTCCGGGGGGTTCGGGGGCCGGTCAGCCGAGGAGGGCGTCGACGAAGGCGGCGGGCTCGAAGGGGGCCAGGTCGTCCGGGCCTTCGCCGAGGCCGACGAGCTTGACCGGAACGCCCAGCTCGCGCTGCACCTGGAAGACGATGCCGCCCTTCGCGGTGCCGTCCAGCTTGGTGAGCACGATGCCCGTCACGTCCACGACCTCGGAGAACACCCGGGCCTGCACCAGCCCGTTCTGCCCGGTGGTGGCGTCCAGCACCAGCAGCACCTCGTCGACCTGGGCGCGCTTCTCCACCACCCGCTTGACCTTGCCGAGCTCGTCCATCAGCCCGGTCTTGGTGTGCAGCCGGCCCGCGGTGTCGATCAGCACCGCGTCCACGCCGCTGTCGGTGGCGCGGGAGACCGATTCGAACGCGACGCTCGCCGGGTCCTGGCCCTCGTTGCCGCGCACCACCTCGGCGCCGACCCGCTCACCCCAGGTGGCGAGCTGTTCGACGGCGGCGGCGCGGAACGTGTCGGCGGCGCCGAGCAGCACCCGGTGGCCGTCGGCGACCAGCACCCGCGCCAGCTTGCCGGTGGTGGTGGTCTTGCCGGTGCCGTTGACGCCGACGACCAGCAGCACCGCGGGCTTGCCGCCGTCGGCCGGGTCGCCGTGCGGCAGGGCGCGCACCGAGCGCTGCGCCTCGGTGCTCAGCGCGTCGATGAGGACCTCGCGCAGCAGCGCCCGCGCCTCGTCGGGGGTGCGCACGCCGCGCGAGGCGATCTCGGTGCGCAGCCGCTCCACGATCTCGGTCGTGGTGGCCGCGCCCAGGTCGGCCAGCAGCAGCGTGTCCTCGACCTCTTCCCAGGAGTCCTCGTCCAGGTCGCCCGCGCCCAGCAGGCCCAGCAGGCCCTGGCCGAACGTGGAGCGGGACCGGGACAGCCTGCCGCGCAGCCGCTCCAACCGGCCCGCGGTCGGCTCGATCTCCTCGACCTCGGTGACCGGTTCGGCGGCGGGCGCCGGTTCCGGCGGGGTCTCCACCCGTCCTTGGTCGGGCACGCGGGTCGCGGTGCCGGTCGAGTCGTCGCCGGGGATCTCGTCGGCGACGACCGAGCCACCGTCGGCGCCGTCCTGGACGCGTTCGGCGTCGGTCTCGGTCGCGCCGGAGCCGGTGTCGGTGTCGGTGTCGGTGGTGTCGGCGGGCTGCTCGCGGGGCGTGCCGGTCTCGGCCTCGACCTCGCCCTCGGCGGGCAGCGGCACGTCCACGATGCCGCGGCGCGCGCTGTCCCTCGGTTCCGCGGCGTCGTCGCCCACGCCGGGCTGGCCCTCGGTCTCCGGACGCTCCGGGACCGGGTGCTCCGGCTGGTCCGCCTCCGCGGGCGCGGCGGTCGCCCCGCCGCTGGAGAAGCTGAACCCGCCGCCCGCCTGGTACCCGCCGCCCTGCACCGCCGGGCGCTCCGCCTCCTGCTCGCGGAGGCTGATGCGGCGCCTGCGCGCCAGCACGATGCCGGCGACCACGGCCAGCACCAGCAGGACGGCGACGACAACGACGACCAGGATCAGGTTCGAGGTGGACACGGCGCCCATCCTCGCACCCGCCCGGAGCAGCAGCGGGACAACCCCAAGGTGGGCGATTCACCAACAATGGCGGAAAGGCGCTTGCGTCCCCCAGCTCGGTGCAATACACCACTGAGCATGTCCTCATGGCGAGTCCTCGGCCTGCTCTCCGGCACGTCGATGGACGGCATCGACGTCGCCGCCGCCGAGCTGAGCACCGCGGGCGACGGCGTCGTCGAACTGCGGCCGCTCGGGTTCGCCGAGGTCCCCTACCCGCCCGCGCTGCGCGAACGGCTGCAGGCCGCGCTGCCACCGGCGGCCGTGGACGCGCGGGAGTTCTGCGTGCTCGACACCGAGGTCGGCCGCGCCTTCGCCGACGCGGCCCGGCACGGCCTCGCCGAGTTCGGCGGCGCCGACCTGATCTCCTCGCTCGGCCAGACGCTCTACCACTGGGTGGAGGACGGGCGGGCGCGCGGCACCACCCAGCTCGGCAGGCCCGCGTGGATCGCCGAAGCCACCGGGTTGCCGGTGCTCGCCGACCTGCGCGCCCGCGACGTCGCCGCGGGCGGGCACGGCGCGCCGCTCGCCGGGGTGCTCGACGCGCTGTGGCTCGCCGACCGGCCGGGGCCGGTCATCGCGCTCAACATCGGCGGCATCGCCAACATCACCGTCGTCGGCGGCCCCGAACCGCTCGCCTACGACACCGGGCCCGGCAACGCGCTGCTCGACGCCGCCGCCGCGCGCGTCACCGGCGGGGCGGCGGCCGGCGACGTCGACGGACGGCTCGCCGCTGCGGGGCGGGTGCGGCCGGAACTCCTCGAACGGTTGCTCGCCGACGCCTACTACCGGGCGGAGCCGCCGAAGTCGACCGGCAAGGAGCACTTCAACGCCGCCTACCTCGACGAGGTCCTGCGCGGCACCGACCTCGACGGGCCCGACCTGCTCGCCACGCTCACCGAGCTCACCGCCGCCACCGTCGCCGACG
This sequence comes from Saccharopolyspora sp. 6M, assembly GCF_020176775.1. Classification (NCBI taxonomy): domain Bacteria; kingdom Bacillati; phylum Actinomycetota; class Actinomycetes; order Pseudonocardiales; family Pseudonocardiaceae; genus Saccharopolyspora; species Saccharopolyspora sp. 6M. Next base: position 40,960 of record NZ_JAIUJZ010000096.1, on the reverse strand, counting down.
CCTGCCACCGGCACCGCGCGCGCGAGGTCGTCGCCTCCGGCGGCGGGGTGCGCAACCCGGCGCTGCTGGCCGCGCTGCGGCGCAGGCTCGGCACCGGGGTGGACCTGCACGTCAGCGACGACCTCGGGTTGCCCGCCGCGGGCAAGGAGGGTTACCTCGCGGCGCTGCTGGGCTGGCTGACCTGGAACGGGCTGCCCGGCAACGTGCCCGGCACGACCGGCGCCGACGGCCCCCGGCTGCTCGGCTCGCTCACCCCCGGAACCGGACCGCTGCGCCTGCCCGAACCCGCGGCCGGACCGGTGCGGAGCCTGCGCATCACCCACCCCACGACACTGGAGGCCGAATGAGGTCGATCGATCTCATCGTGATCGGGCTGTACCTGGTCGCGATGCCGCTGCTGGGCCTGCTGCTCAGCGGCAGGCAGCGCAGCTCGCAGGAGTACTTCGTCGGCAGCCGGACCCTGCCGTGGTGGGCGGTGTGCTTCTCCGTCGTCGCCACCGAGACCTCGACGCTGACCGTGATCAGCGTGCCGACGGTCGCCTACCTCGGCACCTTCACCTACCTCCAGCTGGCCATCGGGTACCTGATCGGCCGCGTCGTGGTGGCGTTCGTGCTGCTGCCCAAGTACTACGCCGGGAACCTGGTCAGCGCCTACGAATTCCTCGGGCAGCGGTTCGGCTCCGGGTTGCAGGGCACCGCGTCGGTGACCTTCCTGATCACCCGGCTGCTCGCGGACGGGCTGCGGCTGTTCGCCACCGCGATCCCGGTGAAGGTGATGCTGGAGGTGTTCGGCCTCAGCGTCTCCTACTGGCAGATCGTGCTCGCGCTGTCGGTGCTGACCGTGATCTACACCTACCTCGGCGGGATCAAGGCCGTCGTGTGGGTCGACGCGATCCAGATGTTCGTCTACGTGGCCGGTGCGGTGCTGGCCGCGGTGGTGCTCGCGGGCGAGCTGCCCGGGGACTGGGTCTCGACCGCCTGGGAAGCGGGCAAGTTCCAGCTGTTCGACTTCGGGTCGTCCATCGTCACCGAGCAGTACGCGTTCTTCACCGCGGTGATCGGCGGCGCCGTGTTCGCGATGGCCTCGCACGGCGCCGACCAGCTGATGGTGCAGCGGCTGCTGTCCTGCCGGAACCTGCGGGACAGCCAGCTCGCCCTGATCACCAGCGGGGTCGTGGTGGCGGTGCAGTTCGCGCTGTTCCTGTTCATCGGCACCCAGCTGTGGTCCTTCTACCAGGGGGCCGATCCCGCGTCGTTGGGCATGGGCAGCGACGACGAGCTGTTCCCCCGGTTCATCGTGACCGAGCTGCCGCCCGGCGTGTCCGGGCTGCTGATCGCCGGCATCCTCGCCGCGGCGATGAGCACCCTGTCGTCCTCGCTGAACTCGCTGTCCACCTCCACCGTCAGCGACCTGTACCGGCGGATCGGGGGCAGCGGGGCGGACGATTCGAGCGTGCTGCGGCTCGGCAAGATGTGGACGCTGATCTGGGCGCTGGTGTTCGTGGTGTTCGCGTCCCTGTTCAGCAGCACCGACAACCCCGTCGTGGAGATCGGGCTGAGCATCGCCAGCTACACCTACGGCGCGCTGCTCGGCGCCTTCCTGCTGGGGCTGCTGGTGAAGCGGGCGCGGCAGAGCGACGCGATCATCGCCTTCGTGGCGACGCTGGTCGTGGTGCTCGTCCTGGCGTTCGGCGTGACGTTCCCGGACGGCGAGGGCGGCGAGGCGTCGCTGGCGTTCCCGTGGTTCACGCCCGTCGGGGTGATCGTCACGCTGCTGGTCGGCGGCCTGCTGTCGCTGCGGCACCCGGCGCCGCCCGAAGCGGAGAAGGTGGCGGCCACCGCCGACTCCGCCTGAAACCGCCGGTGAACGGCCCGCTCGCGGTGCGGGTGAGCCGTTCACCGCCGGTCGTCCTGCGCAATGCTCGCTGTTATTAGTGGCTGAAGCGTGATCAACGATCATCGCTGATCGTCGGACCGGGATCCCGGTGCTGGTCAGGCGCCGTCCTGGTCGGAATCGGCGGAGAGCACGATCGACGCCAGGTAGCCGTCGTCCTCCGGCACCACCTTCAGCAGCATCGAATCCTCGAAGATGTTGTCACCGTCGTTGAACGTGTCCCGCCCGGTGTGCTCGCTGTACGGGGCCCGCGCGAACACCGCCGAGTTCAGCTGCTCGTCGAACATGAGCTGGCTGGTCAGCACCCGCTCGTTGCTGACGTGCACCATCACGTGGACGTGCACCGTGCGGCCGGTGTACCAGCCGGGCCAGATGGTGGTGAACTCGACGACGCCGTCGGCGTTGCTGACCTGGGCGCCGCGCAGGTAGCGCTTGTCGTCGGTGGGCACCAGGTCCTGGTCCCCGCCGCCCCCACCGGGTCCTCCACCGCCCGGCTTCTCGCCGTCCTCCGGCGGCGGTCCCGGCGGCATGCCCCCGCCGCCGCCGGAGGACTGGGACTCGGCACCCGAGTACAGCCCGGCCGCGTCGCAGTGCCAGATCTCCACGACCGCGTTCGGCAGCGCCGCGCAGGTCTCGCTGTCCTGCACCTTCAGCGCCAGCCGCAGCCGCACGCCCTGCCGGTCCTCCCGGATGTCGCTGCGGACCTTGTCCGCGTCGAAGTAGTACGGCCCCTGCGTGGTGTCCGGGGTGAGCGTGCAGGTGTTCACGCCGGAGAACAGGTCCGACGCGTCCGCCGCGGTCTGCGGGGTGAGCGCTTGGCTCTCCCCCGTGGAAGTGGTGACGGTGGTGCTGCCGCCCGCCTGCGAGCCGCAGGCCGCGAGCAACGTGCCCAAGCCGATCGAGCCGACGCCGGCGAACATCGATCGCCTGCTGACCCGCTGCCCTTCGTGGTGGTCCGACATGCCGCCCTCTTTCGCAGTCTCGTTCGCGGAACGAGTTCGAAGTTAGAGCGGCGAGCTGCGAGGAGGCTGGGAACCGGCTGCGAGATCACCGGGCGTGCGGGGTCAGCTCCCGGCGGAGTCCTCGGGTGCGGCGGCGTCCTGCTCGGGAGCCGGGTCCTCCTGCGCCGGATCTTCCTGCGCCGGGTCCTCCTGCGCTCCAGCGGGAGCCGCGTCCTGCGCTCCAGCGGTGGCCGGGGCCTCCTGCGCCGACGTGGGCGCCGCGTCCGCGGGCACCGCGCCGTCGGCCACCGCCTCCGGCGCGGGCCCCTCGCCGGACTTCCCGGTTTTCCCGCCGCGCAGCCGCTGCGAGATGACCGTGGTGATCCCGTCCCCGCGCATGCTCACGCCGTAGAGCGCGTCGGCAATCTCCATCGTCGGCTTCTGGTGCGTGATGATGAGCAGCTGCGAGGTGCTGCGCAGCTGGTCCAGCAGGATGATCAGCCGCCGCAGGTTCGTGTCGTCCAGCGCGGCCTCGACCTCGTCGAGCACGTAGAACGGCGACGGGCGCGCCCGGAAGATCGACACCAGCATGGCGACCGCCGTCAGCGACTTCTCCCCGCCGGACAGCAGCGACAGCCGCTTGACCTTCTTGCCCGGCGGCCGCGCTTCCACCTCGATGCCGGTGGTGAGCATGTCGTCCGGGTCGGTGAGCACCAGCTTTCCGTCGCCGCCGGGGAACAGCACCGAGAACACCTTCTCGAACTCGGCGGCGACGTCGTGGAACGCGGACTGGAAGACCTCCAGGATCTTCTCGTCGACTTCCTTCACGACGTCCAGCAGGTCGCGGCGGGTGGACTTGATGTCCTCCAGCTGCGTGGACAGGAAGCGGTAGCGCTCCTCCAGCGCCGCGTACTCCTCCAGCGCCAGCGGGTTGACCTTGCCCAGCAGCGACAGGTCCTTCTCGGCGCGCTTGGCGCGGCGTTCCTGGGTAGCGCGGTCGTAGGGCACCGACGGCGGCATGGTGACCTCTTCGCCGCGCTCCTTCGCCGCCTCGTACTCGGCGACCTCGGCGGGACTCGGCGGGACCGGGACGGTGGGGCCGTACTCCTCGGCGAGGTCGTCGAGGCCGATGCCGAAATCTTCGATGATCTTCGATTCGAGCTGTTCGATGCGCAGCCGCTGCTCGGCGCGCACCACCTCGTCGCGGTGGACCGCGTCGGTGAGCTTTTCCAGCTCGCCGCTGAGCTCCCGCACCCGCGCGCGCACCGCGCCCAGCGCCTGCTCGTGCTCGCTCTGCAACGCCTGCGCGGTGTCGCGTTCCTCGGTGGCCGCCCGCAGCGACACCGCGATCCGTTCCAACGCGGCTTCGGCACCGTCCACGACGGCCTTCGCGACGCGGGCGCCGCGCTCCCTGGCCTGGCGGGCCGCTTCGGCGCGGGCGCGGGCCTCGCGCTCCTGCCGGGCGGCGCGGCGCAGCTGGTCGGCGCGTCCCTGCACGGCGCGGGCGCGTTCCTCCGCGGTGCGCTGGCCGAGGCGGGCGTCCATCTCCTCCTGGCGCAGGGTGCCGAGCTCGCCGCCGAGCCGGTCGCGCAGCTCCGTGTCCGGTTCGGCCTGCTCCTCCTGCTCGTCCTTGACGGCGGCGAGGCGCTCCTCCAGCTCCGCCAGCGAGGCCAGCGCCTGCTCGCGGGACTGCTCGACCTTGGCGCGCTGCTGGCGGACCCGCTCCACCTCGGCCACCGCGGACTGGGCGGCCTTGCGCAGGCTGGAGACGCGTTCGGAGCTGCGGGCCGCGGCGACCTTCGCCTCGTTGATCTGCTCCTGCACGGCGCGGGCCTCGTCGCGGCGGGATTCCTCCTCGGCGCGGGCGCCCTCCAGCGCCGCTGAGTGCTGCTCCTGGCGGCGCTGCGCGGCGGCCAGCTCCTGCTCGGCCTCGGCGACGGCGGCCTGCACCTCGATGACGCTCTGCCCGTCGTCGGAACCGCCGGTGGCCCAGTGCCCGCCGAGCACGTCGCCGTCGCGGGTCACCGCCCGCACTTCGGGATTCCGCCGCACCACGTCGCGGGCGGCGGCGAGGTCGTCGACCACGGCCATCCGGTCCAGCGCCGTGGTCACCGCCGCGCGCAGCCCGTCCGGGGCGCGAACCAGGTCCACCGCCCAGTCCGCTCCCGCGGGCAGCTGCGGCCAGCCGGTGCGGTCCGGTTCGGCCGTGCCGCCGACGAGCACCCCGGCCTTGCCCGCGGCGTCGGACTTGAGCAGTTCCAGGGCGCGCACCGCATCGTCCACCCCGGACACGGCCACGGCGTCCGCGACGGCGCCGAGCGCCGCGGCCAGCGCCGCTTCCGCACCGGTGTCCACGGTCAGCAGCGCCGCCACCGAACCGAGCAGGCCCGGCACCTTCTCCCCCGCGCCGAGCAGCGCGCCCGCGCCGTCCTTGCGGTTCAGGCCCATCGACAGCGCCTCGACCCTGGCCTGCCAGGACGCGATCTCGCGCTCGGCGGCGCGTTCGGCCTTGACCAGCTCCTCCACCCGGGAGCGGGCGGCGTCCCGGGCCGCGGCCGCGTTCGCCTGGCGCTCCGGAAGCCCCGCATCATCGGATTCCTGGCCGCCGCTCTCCGCTTCGGCGTCGGCGAACGCCGTCTCGGCGACCTCGGCGCGCTCCTGCGATTCGGCGAGCGAGACGTTCAGCCGCTCCAGCTCGTCGGAGGTGGCGCTCGCCTTGCTGCGCATCGATTCGACCTGGCCGGAGAGCCGGGCGACGCCTTCGCGGCGGTCGGCGATGGCGCGGACCGCGGCCATGTGCTCGCGCTCGGCCTCCTTGAGCCGGTCCTCCAGCTCGGAGCGGCGGCGCACCACCTCGGCGAGGACCTCGCGGGCGGTCTCGACCTCCTCGCGGAGCTCGATCTCCTGCTCGGCGGCCTCTTCCGCTTCGGCGTCGAGCTGGTCGGGGTCGCGGCCGCTGCGCTGCTCGGTGTTCTGCGCGGTGAGGTGCTTGTGCCGTTCCGCGGCGAGGCGCAGCGTGCCGTGCAGCCGCTCCTCCAGCGCGGACAGCCGGTACCAGGTGTCCTGGGCGCGGTGGAGTCGCGGCGCGTCGGCGGCGACCTTCTCCTCCAGCCCCTTCTCCTCGGACTGGGCGAACTGCAGGCCGCGCTCGACCTCGGCGCGCTTGGCCTTCGCCTCTTCCTGGTCGGCCTGGTCGCGGGCCAGCTCGGCGCGGGAGGACAGCAGGTCGTCGGCGATGAGCCGCAGCCGGGCGTCGCGCAGGTCGGCCTGCACGGTCTGCGCCTTGCGGGCGATCTCGGCCTGCTTGCCGAGCGGCTTCAGCTGGCGGCGCAGCTCCCCGGTGAGGTCGGTGAGCCGGGTCAGGTTGGCCTGCATCGCGTCGAGCTTGCGGAGCGCCTTCTCCTTGCGCTTGCGGTGCTTGAGCACGCCCGCGGCCTCCTCGACGAGCCTGCGGTGCTCGTCCGGCTTGGCCTGCAGGATGGAGGCGAGCTGGCCCTGGCCGACGATGACGTGCATCTCACGGCCGATGCCGGAGTCCGACAGCAGCTCCTGCACGTCCATCAGGCGGCAGCTGTTGCCGTTGATCTCGTACTCGCTGGCGCCGTCCCGGTACATCCGGCGGGTGATCGACACCTCGGTGTACTCGATGGGCAGCGCGCCGTCGGAGTTGTCGATGGTGAGCGTGACCTCGGCGCGGCCCAGCGGCGCGCGGCCGGAGGTGCCGGCGAAGATGACGTCCTCCATCTTGCCGCCGCGCAGGTCCTTGGCGCCCTGCTCGCCCATCACCCAGCGCAGCGCGTCCAGCACGTTCGACTTGCCGGAGCCGTTGGGCCCGACCACGCAGGTGATGCCCGGTTCGAAGCGCAGCGTGGTGGCCGAGGCGAAGGACTTGAACCCTTTGAGCGTCAGGCTCTTCAAGTGCACGGCTGCGATCGACCTTTCCGCGAGTGCTGCCTGCGTGCGGCGTTCGGCAGAGCCTACCCGCCGCGATGTTCACCACCGGCGGAACCGGGCCGGGCGGGGCGGGTCAGCGTTCGACGAAGCCCGTGCGGTCGCCCTTCGGCTCGGACCACTGCTCGGCGACGTGCTCGACCTCGCCGGGGGTCCCGCCGGAGCGCAGCGCCGCCAACAGCCGCTCGCAGGCGTCCCGCGGACCTTCGGCGACCACTTCGACGCGGCGGGCGGGCAGGTTCGTGGCGCTGCCGACCAGGCCGAGTTCGAGGGCGCGGGCCCGGGTCCACCAGCGGAATCCGACGCCGTGCACGTGCCCGTGCACCCAAGCCGTCAGCCGGGCCTGCTCGGTGGTGGCGGAGGTGTCGTCGAGATCGCTCACACCTCGCATGATGCCCGCCGCGCGGGGCCGCGCCGACCGCACCCCGCACGCTCCGCGACCACACGTCACCCGAAGGTGTGCCCACGGTGGATTTTCGCGGTGAATCACCAGCGCACGGCCCGGGTGATCGACTGCGCGCGCGGAACCCGGCCCGAACGGGGCTTGCCCAGGCGGCTACCGTGTCGCGAGATCCACGCGCTACGTCCGGAACGTCGACTTCCGCCCGAACCGGACGCCGCCGGTAGCAGCGGCACGGGTGCGCCGGCCCGTGCCGTCGGGACTGAACGAGTGGGACACGATGGACCCTTTAGCACCTGACCCCGCCGCGCAGGCCGGGGAACCGACCGGGACGCGGTCGCGAAGACTCGCCCTGTGGGCGACGACCGGAGTGGTCGTGGCCACCGGTTTCGCCGCCTCCGCGGCCGTCGTCGTCGGTGACCAGCAGCGCGAAGCCGCCGAGCAGTTCCCCGCGGTCTCGCCGAGCGGGACGACGCTGCTGACCACCACGGGCTACCCGGGGGTGCCGCGGCCGGTGGGACCACCGCAGCTGGCACCGCCCCCGCCGCCGGGCACCTCCCCCGCCGACACCGCGTCGAGCGAGGTGGAGGAGACCGGCGAGACCTCCGCGAGCACCTCGCAGCCGCCGGACGACGGTTCCGCACCGCCGCCACCGCCGCGCCCGACCTGGGTTCCGCCGGACACCGGCACCCCGAAGCCGCCGCCTCCGCCGCCACCGACCACGTCGGAGCCGGAGCCGCCGCCCACCACGTCGAGCCCGCCGACGTCTCCGCCGGACACCTCGGAGCCCACGACGCAACCGCCGACGGAGTCCAGCGGCTCCTCCGGTCCCTCCGCCTCGCGCACCGAGGAACCGACCACCCGCAGCAGCTCCGCGGAGGAGCCGACGACCTCGGCCACCCCCTCGGCGGACGTGACCGGCTGACCGGTCCCGGGCGTTCGGCCGGGGCGGTTGCCCCGTTCGCCCGGCACCGGCGGTCGAACGGTGCATTCCCGCGCACTGCGGCGGAAGGGTTCGACCGGGCCGTGCTAAACACGAAGCGCACGTCCCCGAACGCGCCGCGCCGACCGCTCCGGCCGGGCGAGCCGCACGCGGCTGCTCGCGCGCACGAACCCACCTCCACGAGGCACCCACGATGAGCGAATCAGAGGCGACCCCCGCTGCCGGTGGCAAGCGGGGGCGCAAGCAGCTGCGCCCCGACCCGGCCGACGGCCCGGTCGCCGCGTTCGCCTACCGGTTGTGCGAGCTCAAGGAATCCGCCGGCGACCCGTCGTACGACCGGATGCGCGCCGATTTCGGGGCCGCCGCGTCGAAGTCGGCGCTGTCCTCGGCCGCGCGCGGGCAGGACCTGCCGTCCTGGGAGACGACGTGGGAGTACGTGCGCAGCCTCGCGGTCGGCGCGCTCGGGCAGGACGCCGAGACGGTCCGCCGCGAGTGGTCCCGCCGCTGGGAGCACGCCCGCTCCGCCGCGGAGCAGCCGTCCGCGGCGGAACCCGAACCCGCGGTGCGGCGCGACCCTCCCGCCACCGAACCCGACCCGGAGTCCGGGCCCGACCGGGCGCGCCGCCGCGGCTGGATCCTGGCCGGCACCGGCGCCGCGGTGGTGCTGGTGGCCGCCGCGCTCGGCTGGTACCTGCTGTCCGGCCCGGAGCGCCCCATCCCGGGCGACGCGTCGGTGATGCTGGGCGAAACGGTGCCGGACGAGACGCCGATCCCGGCGGGGACGAGCTTCGTGAAGTCCTGGGACATCAAGAACGTGGGCCGGGTGCCCTGGACCGGGCGCTACCTGGAGCAGACCGGCGAGCGGGTCGGAGACGCCGAGTGCACCGCGCCGCAGCGCGTGTGGATCCGGGACACCCCGGCCGGCGAGCAGGTGCGGATCACCGTTCCGGTCGTGGCCGGGGAGAAGACCGGCCAGTGCAAGATCGCCTGGAAGATGGTCGACGAGAACGGCGACCTGTTCTTCCCCGATCAGGCGCTGCGCCCGGTGTTCTTCGACATCCGCGTGACACCGGGCTCCGCCTGAGCAATTCCGGAGGGGGTGCCTCCGCCCGCGTTTCCGGGACGAAGGCACCCGCCGTCCGCATTCCCCAGGGGTTGGTCTCGGATTCCCCATGTCCGCGCCTCTCCCGGTGGTTCGAGTGATCGCCGCAGACGTACCGGTCGCGGAATTCCGCGGCCGGTTCCCCACGTGCGGCGATCGCTCCGGCAGCCTGCGGGCGATCCCCCAGAAGGTCGTCCGCCGCTGCCGTGCCGACTACGTTGCCAGCCGCTGCGGGCCGCGTCGAGCGATCATTGGCCGCGACCGCCGGAAGCAATGTCCGCGCAGGTAGGCGAATTGTCCACGGGACAAAACAGGCTCAGGCCGGGTCGCCGGTGACGAGCAGATCGGCCCGCGCCCGGGTGGGTGACACGAGGTCGGCGTTGCGCTCGTCGCTGCGCAGCACCCAGTCCCGCGCCTCCGCCGGGGAACGGCCGTAGCGCACGTGCCGGGCGATGAGCCGGGAAAGGCGTTCGCCGTCGTCCGGGGCGAGGAACCACGATTCGTCGAGCAGTTCCCGGACCCCGTCCCACGGCGGTGAGTCCAGCAGCAGGTAATTGCCTTCGGTGATCACCAGCGGCGTTTCCGGGTGGACCGCGATGGAACCCGCGTACGATTCTTCGACCTCGCGGTGGAATTCGGGCGCGTACACCGTTTCGCCGCCTTGGTCCCGGATCCGGCGAAGCAGCGCCACGTACCCGGCGGCGTCGAACGTGTCCGGAGCGCCCTTCCGGTCGTGGCGGCCCAGCCGGCGCAGTTCGGCCTCGGCGAGGTGGAAGCCGTCCATCGGCACCAGCACGGCCGCCGGTCCGAGCTCGGCGAGCACCGCGTCGGCGACGGTGCCCTTGCCCGCGCCGGGCGCGCCGGTGATGCCGAGGACGCGCCGGGTGCCGTCCGCGGCGAGCGCGCGGGCGCGGCGGACGAGTTCGTCGAGCGCGACGGTGCTCATGCGCGGGCCTCCCCGCGCAGCGAGGTCTCGATGTCCTCCAGGCTGCGGCCCTTCGTCTCCGGCAACCTCCGGTAGAGGTAGGTGAGGCCGATGATGCCGAGCACCCCGTAGATCCAGAACAGTCCGGTCGCGGTGAACGCGTTGATCAGGGTGAGCACCGAGATGGAGATGACGAAGTCCAGGCCCCAGTGCGTGACGGTCCCGATGCTGGAGGCCTTGCCGCGCACCGCGGTCGGGAACACCTCGCTGTTGATCAACCAGATGGCGAGCCCGAGGCTGGCGGCGAACGCGGCCTCGTAGAGCATCAGCCCGATCGTCAGCAGCGTCCCGAGCCCTTGCACGCTCGGCAGCAGGTACAGCGCGCCGAGCCCGAACAGCACGACGATGACGACGCTCGTGCCGCCGATGAGCAGCGGCCGCCGCCCGACCCGGTCGATGAGCAGCAGGGCGATCGCGGTGAACACCATGTTGGTGGCGCCGATGCCCACCGAGGAGAGGATCGCCGCGGAGTCGCCGAGCCCGGCCTGCTTGAGGATGGTCGGCGCGTAGTAGATGACGGCGTTGACGCCGACGAGCTGGTTGGTGGCGGCGACGGCCACGCCGAGCAGCACCGCGGGCCGCAGCCGCGGGCCGAACAGGTCGCGGTAGGTGAACCGGCGCTCCTCCCGCATCGTCTCGCCGATCTCGGCGAGCTCCGCTTCGGCCTCCTCCGGGGTGCGGGTGCGCAGCAGCGCGGCGCGGGCCTGCTCGGTGCGGCCGCGGGACAGCAGCCAGCGGGGGCTCTCGCCGAGCCCGAGCAGCCCGAACAGCATCAGCAGCGACGGCACGGCGGCCAGCCCGAGCATCCAGCGCCACCCGCCGTCGGCGGCGAACGCGTAGCCGACCAGGTAGGACGCGAAGATCCCGATCGTGATCATGAGCTGGTTCATCGACACCAGGCGGCCGCGCAGCGCCGGCGGCGCGATCTCGGCGATGTAGGTGGGCACCACCAGGGAACTGGCGCCGATGGCGAGGCCTAGCACCACGCGCGCCACGATCAGCACGGTCACGTTCATCGCGAGCGCCGACAGCAGCGCGCCCGCGGTGAACACGGCCGACACCAGCAGCAGGGTGCGCTTGCGGCCGAAGCCGTCGACGAAGCGGCCACCACCGAGGGCGCCCGCGATCGCGCCGAGCAGCAGGGAGGCGACGACGACCTCCTGCATGCCGTCGCCGAGCCCGAAGGCGGGGGCGATGTAGAGCAGCGCGGCGGAGATGACGCCGGTGTCGTAGCCGAACAGCAGTCCGCCGAGCGCGGCGATGGTGGCGGCGCCGACGACGGCGCCGCGTCCGGCCCCGGGGGTGGGTGTGGCTGCGGTGCTCATGCTCGGTGCGTCCTCCTGGGTCGATCTTCCGCCGCTCGGCCGACGAGACGCTAGATGACGGCGGTCGTGATGACCAGCGTTGGTGCCGAGCGGGGGTGCGGCAACCGGCGGGGGCCGCTCGGAGGCGGTGCGGGCCCGCGAGCGAGGTCTCCCGGGACGTGCGGGAGACCTCGGTTCCGGGCGCCCGGCTCAGTCCTCGACGGTCTCCGCGACCAGCTCGCGCACGTACTCCGCGAGCCGCTGGTTGTCGCAGGGCGCGACCGTGCTCCACAACCGGCCGTCGCCGCTGGCCCGCACGCTGTGCAGGTAGCGGCCGTCCGGTGTGTCGTGGAACCCGACGACGCGGTCCGCGCGACGCGGCGCGGCCGACCGGCTCCGCACGTGCTCCACGCCGAACTGGCCGCGCATGCCCATCCCGTCGGCCATCCGCGCCAGGACCGCGGCGTCGTCGGCCACCACGCCGCGGCCGCGCAGCTCGTCCTCGAACACCCGCAGGTCCTGACCCGCGCGGGCGCTCGCGTCCAGCAGCACGTCGTTCGGCACGCTCACCGGCCGCCCGCCGCCCGGCGGACCGTCTCCGGCGACGGACACGACGGCTTCGGGCAGCGAGCTCCCCCGCACCGGCGTGAACTCGACGACGTCACCGTCGACGACCGTGACCAGTCCCGCGCCGCCGTTCGCCGAGCCCAGCGCCCGGATCGACCGGTCCGGGGCCCAGATCCGCAGGTCGACCGACAGCTGCGGCCGGTCCAGCAGCACCAGCAGGTCCGCGAAGTCCTCGTCCAGCCGGTCCGTGCCGGGTTCGGCGAGCCGCCGCGCCCGCAGATCCGCCCACACCTGCGCGACCAGCCGGGCGCGCTCGGTGTGCGTGGCTCCGGGGCTGGGCACCGTGAGCACCGCGTGCCTGCGCGCCGTCAGCCCCTCCGACTCGCACGCCACGTCGAACTCCAACGCGGACAGCACGATCTGCTCGCCATCGGCTCCGGGACGCACCGTCAACCCTGCTTCTTCCGGTCATCGGCGTCCGGCTCGGGGTCCGCGCCGAACACCGGCGGGGCCACCAAGCGGTTGTCGTCGAACGGGGTTTCCTCTTCGTAGTACTTGTTCTCGTGCTCGGCGTCCTCGTCGGACTTGCCCTGGCCCCGGGTCGCCGCCGGGCCCATCGCCGAACCCGGTGCGGGCTTGCTCGTCGCCGAGCCGCCTGCCGTGCGCCCGGCCGTGGTGTCCCCCGGGCCGCCGATGCCGGACGAGCCGCCACGCAGCGAACCGCCCTTGCCCTTGTCGGCGCCCGCCGAACCACCGCGCACGCTGCCCTCGGGCGCACCGGCCTTGCCGCCGAGCATCTTGCTCGCCGCGACCGCGCCGATCCCGGCGACCGCCGCCCCACCGGCACCGATGCCGAGCACGCCGCCCAGGCCGATGCCCGGTCCGCCGTCCTCGTCGGGGTGCGGCCGCGAACCGGGGCCGCCGTCCGCGCCGTCGTGCGGCTCCTCGTCGGTGCCGCTGCGGCCGCCCGGCGCGCGGCCACCACTCGGCACGCCGCCCGGGCTACCGCCGGGCCGACCGCCGATCACGCCACCGCCACCCGGGTCCGAGCCGCCGCCGACGCCGCCCGGCATCGACCCGGCCGAACCCGGCGTGGCGAACGCGCCGATCCCGCCGCCCGCGGTGCCGCTCGCCGTCGCCGACTGCGCGGACACCGCAGCGGGCTGCATCTCCGGCATCGGCTGGAAGTTCTCCGCCTGCGCCACCGTGGTGTCCCGGTACGACGTCAGGGCCTGCTGCGCGACCTGCTTGCGGCCGTCGATCTTCTTGGCCTCTTCGTCGTAGTCGCTGGTGTAGCCGAAGTAGCCCAAGCCCTTCTCGAAGATGTTCTCGGACTTGTCGTTGTGCATCTCCGACTGGTTCGGCAGCGTGTTCTTCGCCGACTCGTAGCCGCGGCCCTGCGCCTCCACGCTCGTCGCCGACGTCGCCAGCGGGTCCTGCGACTGCTGCATCACCGCCGACTGCTGCTTCGTCGCCTCCTGCGCGATCGAGCCCGCGTTGCCGGTCCACTCGATCTCCAGCTTGCCGAGCTCCACCCGCAGCGTCTCGTCCAGCTCCGTCACGATCTGCGCGCACTGCTGCAGCGCCGAGGCGGCCTGGTCCATCGACTCGGTGCCCCGGCCGTCCTTGATCCGGCCGATCCACCCCAGCAACTCCGGGATGTCGAAACCCTCGAAGCGCAGGTTCCTGATCGGGTTCAAATCCTCCACACCGGCCCCCTGGATTCCGCTCTCTCAGCCCTGCGCCTGCAGGTTCGACACGGCGAACTCCGCCGCCTGCTTGGCTTTGGCGCACATGTCCTGGTTGGTCAGCTCATCGCCCCCGAGCCAGGAGAGTCCAGCTTCCAGAGTCTCTCCCTCGGCAACGTCGACCGCGACGACGCACCCTAGGCTTTCAGCACCGGGGACCTGCGATCGAACGGCACCGAAACCGCTGTCGAGCGTATCGGTGGTCGCAGTGCCGCCGGAGGTTTCGGCAAGACGATCTTGGATGCTCATCGGTGCGACCGAGAGGAGGACACCGATGCTCGGCGACGCGCCCGATTCACTCAGCCACGAGCATCCAGGGAAGTCCTGTTCGTTGAGCTTCGGGGCCGGGTTACCTCCTCCGACACCGAGTTGATCCAGCTGTTCCGGCTGGATCAACTTGCAGATCTGAGCCTCATCGAGGCCCGAGACAGGTAGGTCCCGGGGGCGGTTCGGCAAATCCGGACCGGTCTCCGGAGCGGGTGCGGCCTGTCCTTGTTGCGGATCTGCGGGTTCGGCTTCATTGAGCGCACACCCACCGACCAAGAACGGCAGCAGGCCCGAGAGAACAGCGACACGCACTCCGCGCCTGGTCACATACTTCGTCACGTGCGCTCCCCCGACTGCTTGAACGAGGCGGCGATCTCCTCTTCGTCGATGCCGTACTGCCTGGCGACCTCTTCGAGCTGCTCCCCGAGCTGCTCAACGCCCTGCACATAACCGATCAAACGCCGGTAATGCGAATCTCCCTCTCCCAAAAGATTCGCGTTCCAGACCCGGGCTGCCGCCACGCTGACCTCATCTGAGGCTGAAGGAAGGACACGCAGGTTCTCTGCGAGTCGATTCAACCGGTCTTTTGCGCTCGACGCCGCTTCTCCGATCACCCGGCGCGCCGCCAGGACGTTCTCCGGGGTGACGGTGATGGTCTGGCCGGGCCCGCCCGGTGCGGGGGGCGGTGCTGGTGCGGTCATCGCGGGGAACCCCCTAGTCGCGGCTGCTGATCACCAGTGCGACGCAGACAGTAGCAGCGGCGGTTCCACCCGGACCTGGTCTTCCACCAACTTCACACCGAACGCACAGCCGACACCCGAACGGGCCCCGACCATCGTCGGAGGCGAGATCGTCGAGCGCATCCGGTCGCGTCCTCCCCGTTCCCGACTCCTCCCGGCCCAGCCCCCACGACCTTCCACATCACGACGTCCCTGAACTGCGCTCAGCCCCGCGCCTGCAGGTTCGACACCGCGAACTCCGCCGCTTGCTTCGCTCTGGCGCACATGTCCTGGTTGCTGACGGTGCCGGTCAAGGTCGGGCTGTAGAAGACCTCCAGCGTCTCGCCTTCCGCCACATCGACGTCCACCCGACATCCGAGCGCCTCCAACCCCGCGCTCCCCTGCCCCTGCTTGGCGGGAACTCCTGCGATCGCATACGACGCGGCCATGTCCGGGAAAGGCTCGTCGGACCGGTCATAGGCTCCCTCGATGCCCTTGCTCAAAGCTTCGATCTCGACCGAGATATCAGGCTCTGCACCGGGCACGCTCAGCCAGACACAACCTGGTGCTTCTCCGGGAGCCGTCGGACCCGAACGTCCCACTCCCACCTGGGTCTGCTGCTCCGGGGTGAGCAAGCCGCAGATGTCCGCGCTCTGCCTGTTCACGACCGCGAGCTCCCGAGGTCGTTCCGGAGCGGGCTGGGGTGCCGGAGCCGAGATGTCAGGGCTTGCCACCTGGCCCTTATCTCCACCCAGTGCACACCCGGTCCCGACAAACCCGACCACCGCGAACACCACGGCCCAACGAACGACACCGAAAAGCACCTGCACGTCCTCCTACAACTGAGCCTCGCTCGACCGGAACGAAGCCGAGATCTCCTCAAACGAAGCCTTCGGAAGCGCGCCTGCGCGCTGACCGCCTGCCGGTCAGGCAGGTGTCGCTACCGGGATGCCCGAGCCTCCTGGCGCCGACGTTCGTAGTCGGTCCAGGTCAACGCCCCGGGTTCGGTGGTGCCCGCCCATTCGTCGCGCCAGAGCATCTGTTCGATCACCGAGCCGCTGCCGACCAGGGCCGGGTCATCCGGCATGTCGAGCGCATCGACCGGATCGTTGGCGGGCGGGCCGGTCAGGGTCGGATAGATCCGGACGTGCGCGAGTCCGCAGGGATGCTCGGGCGTCCCGCCCCACGCCTCCTTGCGCGCCGCGTTCACCAGCACCCGCCAGCCACGATCGTGCAGTGCCTCTCGAATCACCAGCAGCGCCGTGAACACGTCACGTCCTGTGGCGGTGAGTTCCCCACCGGTCGGACCGGCCAACGTCAACTGCACTTCCCCATCGGCTGTCCTGAACCAGCTGACCGTGGTCTGCTGGATCTCGGTCTGCTCCGGATCGTCCGGTGACGGGCCGATGACGTACACGCCGCGCTCGTTGGGCTGGTGCTGCACTGTTGCCTCTTCTTCCTCCGCGCACGGCCGTGCGGGCCGTTCATCGCGTGCTCTTCCCGCGACGTCGTCAACTCGGCTGCTGTTCCTCAGTCCGCGGCTTGCGTTTGGGCTGGCACCAGGCCGGCGGGGTGGTGCCAGCCCAGTCGTGGTACCACCGGGTCTGCTGGCTCACCGATGCCCAGTGCGCCTTGCGCAGATCTCCGGGCGGCGTCCCCAGCACATCGACCTGTTCGGGAAGGGGCGGGCCGGTGAGGTCGGGGTAGAACCGGACGTGCGCGATGCCGCAGGGGTGCTGCTCCGTGCCGTGCCACGCCCCGCGTAGCGAGCCGTTGACCAGCACTTCCCACCGCCGCCGCCAGGACTCCATCCGCAGGTTCTGCAGCGCGGCGAGCAGATCGGCACCGTGGTCGTCGAACTGGACCCCGGGAGCGCGCACCCGCAGGTGAACGCCGCCCTCCGCGCGGCGGCCCCACTCCGCGACGCCCTCCTGCAGCGCCTGCTTCGTCGGGTCTTCCGGTGACGGACCGGCGAGGAAAATGGGCTCGGAATGGGGGAGTTCTGGAACCGCGGCCTCGGCGGCCTCCTGCTTCCGCGTCGCGCTCATCTCGCGCATGGAGCGGTCGAACTCGGTCCAGTTCATCTTGCCCGGCCGCGTCAGGCCCGCCCACTCCTCCCGCCACAAGATCTGCTCGGTCACGAGCATTCCGCGCTCGCCCAGCTCGGTCGGCGGACCGAGCGCGTCGAGCGGCTCCGTGGTCGGCGGGCCTGCCAGGTCGGGGTAGATCCGCACCTCATCCACTGCGCAAGGGTGTTCCTCGGTCGGCCCCCAAGCGTCGCGGCGGGCGGCGTTGACGACCACCTGCCACTTCAGTTCCTGCAACTCTGCGCGCACCAGCATGAGGGCTTTGAACAGGTTCGGCTCCACCGCGTGGTGCGCGCCGAACGGGCCGGACAGCTCAAGTCCGACCTGGCCATCGGAGGTGCGGGACCAGGTGGCCACCGCAGGTTGGAAGTCCATCTCCGCGGGGTCACCGTCGACCGGCCCGAACACGTCCACTTCACGCGCCGAAAACCCGTTCTTGTTCACCGCAGCACCGGTTTCCGCGGTCATCTCGCTCCCTGCTCATCAAACCAGCGGCGCAGTTCAGCCACCTTCTTCACCTGTTCCGGGAGGTCCCGAGAACCCGGTGGAACTCCGGGCGTTCGGGGTCGGCGGCGTCGGGCCGTGCACCGGCAAGGGCGCAGCCGACCGCCCGGGGGACCCATCACGTCGTCTTCCTCGATCGGTTCGCCATCGGTCACACGCGATTCGACGCTAGGCCGTGGCCAGAGTTGAGGTGGACCGCGTAATACCGCTGCGCGACGTCAGGCGCGTACGGGGTGTTCTTCCTCGCGCGGATGTCGCGGTCGCGCTCGGTCCACGTCCGCCGTCCGGCCGGTGTGGTGCCCGCCCACTCGTGCTGCCATGCGACTTGCTCCACGGGCATCGACCACGGCATTTCCGCGAATCTTCCCGGCGGTGTGCCCAACGCGTCGAGCTGCTCGGTCAGCGGAGGTCCGGTGAGGCTGGGGTAGATCCGGATGTGCGCAAGCCCGCAGGGATGCTGCGGGGTGCTTCGCCACGCGCCGAAGAGCGCGCCGTTGACCAACACTCCCCAGTCCTCGGCGAGCAGCTCCTGCCGCAGGTCCTGCAGCGTCGTGAACACATCGGGGCCGTGGCCGTCGATCCGGCCGAACGGTCCGCGCAGTCGCAGGTGCACGCCGCCTTCCGGCCGCCGCCCCCACTCCGCGACGCCTCGGTGCATTTCCGAGCGCTTCGAGCCGTCCGGCGAAGGTCCGATCAAGGGCACCGGTTCGGAGTGGGTGAGTTCCGGTGCAGTGGCCGCGATCGTCCGCTGTTCGCGCTCGTCCCGCTCCCCTCCACTTCTCGCCGCCGCGCCTGCTCCGGATCGTCCGGAACGGCGTTCGAATTCCGTCCAGGTGAGCCCGTCCGGCGGGATGGTGCCCGCCCATTCCTTGTGCCAGAGCGTCTGCTCGATCACCGAACCGCTGCGGACCAGGGCCGGATCGTCCGGCATGTCCAACGCATCGACCGGATCGGCGGCGGGCGGCCCGGTCAGGCTGGGGTAGATCCGGACCTGCGCGAGACCGCACGGATGCTCCGGAGTTCCACCCCACGCCTCCCTCCGAGCCGCGTTCACCAGCACCCGCCAGCCGTCGTCGTGCAGCATCTCGCGGATCGCCAGCAGCGCCGCGAACACGTCGGGCGCCTTGACCGTGATGTCGCTGTCCGGTGGCGGTCCCACCATCGTCATCTGGACCCGGCCGTCGTCCGCGAGGAACCAGCTCAATTCGGCCCGCTGGATCGTCATCGCGTCCGGATCGTCCGGCAACGGCCCGGCGACGTGGATGCTCCGGGTGTTCTCCGCGCCTTGCGCTTGCTCGTGCATCGATCCTTACCGCCTGTAACCGTTGTTCCGGAGAGCCTCGGCGTTCCGCATGTTCTCGGCCCGCTGCGCTTGCAGTTGCGGGGAATCCAGCTGTTCGAGGCGGCTTTCCTCTTCTTGCCCTCGCTTCAGGGCGGCCTCGATCTCCAGCCGTTTCGAGTCGGTGAGCGGAACCCATTCACCTTGACCGGGTCGCCCACCGCGCGTATCCGGCGTGTCGTAGTCCTGGATCGCGTCGGATGTTTCCCAGTCCGGATTTTCGTAGTCGAGAACGTAGTCGTCCGTCCAGTCGTACCCGCGTCGGGGACGGGGCTCTTCCTTCTCCGCCGGCGGGTCCGGTTCGGGTTCCGGTTCGGGTTGGGCGGCTTTTTCGCGGGCGCGTTGGAGTTCTTCTTCGGCGGGGAGGGTGTAGCCCTCGGCGTCGTGGGTGGGGCGGGGCGGTGCCTTGGGGAGTTCCGGCTCGGGTGCGTGCTTGGCGACCTTGGCGACGCGGGCGGCGAGACCGGCCTTGGAGGCCGCGCCCGCACCGCCGCCCGCGACGGTGGCGGCGATGTTGGCGCCGGCCTTGCCCAAGGCCGCCGCCGGGTCCTTCTTCCACTCGTCGAGGGAGCCGATGGTCTGGCCCCAGCCCTCCTTGGTGGTGACCATGTGCACGACGCCTGCTCCGGCCGCGAACCCGGAGGAGATCGTCGCGGCCGGGTCGGTGATCAGGTGCAGGGGTTTCGCGACCAGGCCGAGACCGCCCATCGCCATCTCACCCAGCGCGCCGAAGCCCCCGCCCACGTAGCTCTTGCCCGCTTCGAAAAGGGCACCGCCGCTGTTGCGGAACGCATCCATCATCCGTTCCAGGAGGGAGGCTTCCGGAGCGCTCTCGGCCGCCGCCTTGAGCGCTTCGGCGGTGGCGACGCCGGACGTGCCGAACTTGCTCCTGGCTACGTTCAGCAGGGCCCGCGCTTCGGTGGTCTTGGCCGCGCCGGGGTCCTGGAACGGCGCGACCTGGTCGGTAGGCCCGGCCGCTGCCACCTGCGCCGCGTGGTCCTTCTCCGCGCGGGCGGTCTCCTGCTCGCCTTGGCGGTGCAGTTCGATCGCGCGGGCCGCCGCGTCCTGCGCGGTGCGCAGCGCTTCCGCGTGCTCGACGAGCGCCGTCGCCGCCTTCCCGAACGCCGCGGCCGCGACGTCCCAGCGCTGCTGCTCGTCGCGCACCGTCTTCCGGTACGCCTCGGCGGCCGCACCGCTCCAGGCGTGTTCGGAGTCGATGCGCTGCACCGCGGCGAGGCCGTCGGCGATGCGGCGGAACGTGTCCGCCTTGTCCTTGGTGCCCGCGACATCGCCGGGCACGAGCTCGGTGGGGTCGTCGGTGTCGCCGAGTTCCGCCGCCATCAGCGATCACCTTCCTGCGGCAGGCCCGGAGTCAGCAGCCTCGAACCGGTGACCCCGGCCGTCCACGCGTCGTCGGCGGCCTGGCCCACGGACTCGCCGACCTCGCCGAACTCCTCGCCCCAGCCGCCGTAGTCGGGCCTGCCGGCCTGCGCCAGTTCGCCCCAGCTCATCTCGCGGGCACCGGCGACCTTCTGCTGGTCCGGCGAGACGACGGTCATGAGGATCTCCTTGAACAGGCCGGAGATCTCGTCGTCCTGGCCGCGGTACTCCTTCAGGACGTCGGTGAGCTGGTCGGCCAGCTCCTGACCGGTGCGCAGCAGGCTGCCCAAGCCGTGCTCCCAGCGGAGGCAGAAGAACGCGAGCGCGTTCTGCACCTCGGAGTGCTCGCCCAGATCACCGGCGCTGAACGCCATCGAGTGCAGACCGGCGGCCGATCCCGCATCGGCGACGTACCCGCCGCCGGGTATCAGGTCGGACAGCGCCCGCACCGTCTTCTCGTGCCCGGCGATCACCGCTTCCAGCGCGGCCGGGTCGAGGCCGAAACCGTCGTCAGGCATCGCGCACCTCCGCCGCCGCCAGCACCAGCCGGTGCTGCTCGCCGGAATCGACGACGACGCCGACGTCCGGCGGCAGGTAGTGCTCGAACAGCCGCTTCGCGGGCAGCGCCACCACGTCCACGGTGCCGTCCGCGCCCGCCAAGCCCGCCGCTCCCGCGTAGTCCGCGGCGCGCTGCCGCGTCGAGAACACCGGCAGCCACTCGCGGCCGCCGAGCAGCAGCGTCGAAGCCTCCGCGGGCAGGTGCAGGGTCGACCGGCCCAAAGTCGCCAGCAGCAGCGTCGGATCCGGAGGACCCCCCGCGTCCTGCCAGCGGCGCGCCGCGAGCACCAGCACCGGTTCCGGCTCGGGCGGTGCCGATCGCTCGGGATCCGGCGTCGGAGCCGCGCTCGGCTCCGGGTCCGGCAGGGCCGCTCGGGTCGGTTCCGGGGTTCCCGTTGGTTCCGCGGTTCCCGCCGGTTCCGGAGTTCCCGCCGGTTCCGCGATTCGCGTCGGCTCCGGGGTTCGCGTCGGCTCCGGAGTTCCCGCCGGTTCCGGGGTTCGTGCCGGTTCCGATCGTTCCGGCACCGGCGAACGCACCGGTTCCGCGTCCTCTCCCGAATCCGACCACGCAGGTTCCGGCGTCCGCGCCGATTCCGGCTCTGGCGGCCAGGACCGGTCCGGTTCCGGAGGTGGCAGGCCCAGATCTCCGGACAGCCGCACCACTTCACGCATCCAGCACCCCCCAGCACTGGAGCCGCAGGTTCATCCCGCACTTCCTTCCGAGCTCCGCGGCCCGCTGTTGATCAGCGGGCAACGGCTCGGAACGCTAACAGCGCGCCGACGACCGCGTACCCGATTCGATCAACCTCGCAGAACCCGCGAATCCGGCGAGGTGAACGGCTCATTCGGGCGCGTCCGATCGGCCCAACGGACCGTTCGTGCGGGCCGAACGGGGAACGCGCCCGCGGCGTCAGGTGCGGAGGGAAGCCAGGAAGCGGATCCAGTGGTGCGCGGCGAACACGAGGAGACCGGCGTCGGGGGACTTCGAATCTCGGACCGCCACCACCGGGCCGTCGGCGGCCACCTCGACGCAGTTCGCCGTGCTGGCACTCCGGCTGGACTTCCGCCAGCCAACCTCGACGCAGTTCGCGGAGCTGTTGCTGCGGCTGGACTTGCGCCAACCGAACGCGATCTCGACGCAGTTCGCCGTGCTGTTGCTGCGGGTCGACTTGCGCCAACCGAAGGCGATCTCGACGCAGTTCGCGGTGGTCGCGCTGCGCGAGGACTCGCGCCAACCGTCACCCGATCCAGGACTGCCCATGGAATGAGCGTGGCAGCGCATCGGCCCTCTGCCCAGCGTCGCCCCGCCGCCGGAGCAGCGAACCACCGGGAATCCCACCCGGAAGCACCATCACCGAGGGCGTGAATCTCCCACCGCAGCGAGGAAATCGGCCCACCGCTCGCCGGACACCGCCAGCACCGGACCACCCGGGTCCTTCGAATCGCGGACGCCGACGATCTGGCCGCCCAGCGCGACCTCGACGCAGTTGGCCTTGCTCGCACTGCGGCTGGATTTTCGCCAAACAACCTCGTCAAACCGAGAAAGTTTCATGTCCGAAGCATGTCACTGCCCTGCTCAGCCTGAACAGCCATCTGGCGCAACTGAGCCACGGACTCGTCTGGAGCCAGCGCACAGCCACTGAGCTTCTCCCAAGCGAGCCGGTATGCATCGAGCTGCTCGTCCTCTTCGAGAATCAGAGACGAAGCAATCAGCTCAAGCCAGATCAAGCTCAATTCACCGTCGTACTCCACGATGATGAACGCGCCCGCAGCGCCAGGATGCAGACCTGCACTCGTAGGCACGATCTGGACCGTCACGTTCGGCCGCGAGGCTTCCTCGGCCAAATGATGAAGCTGCCGAACGAGGCAGCCCCTATCACCGAACGGCCTAGCCAAAGCCGCTTCTTCGATCAGCACATGCAAGTGCAGCGGCTCCGGCCGCGACAACAGCGCACGCCGCGCCGTGCGGCTCGCCACCCGCTCTTCGATTTGGTCGACACTGAGGCCGTCGCTGGTACCCGCGATAACCGCTCTGGCGTATTCCGACGTCTGCAGCAGACCAGGAATGACCATCGGGTCGTAGTACCGTAACCCCGTCGCTTCGTCCTCGAAGTCGCTCCAGGTCTGCCAGTCCGCCGGGAAGTGCGCGTTGCGCGTGCGCAACCAGCTGCGCTGTTCCGCGTGGCGCGCGATGTCGAGGAGTTCGACGCGGCGCTGCTGCGTCACCTGGTGGAAGTCGAGCAGCTTCTCCAGGTCGTCCAGGTAGATGCCGATCTCGCAGGTCTCGATCCGGTTGATCTTGCTACCGGACATGCCGAGCTCCTTGCCGACTTCAGCGGCGCTGACGCCCTTCTCGGCCCGAATCTTGCGCAGGGTCTGCGCCAGACGACGGGACCGGGCGGACGGTCCGGGGCGGCGAGGCATCAACGATCTCCTGTCGTTGCGAGGAATGTGCCCTCAGCCTGGCAGGAATGATCAGCTTTCGCGATCACTCGATCGCGTAATTGCGCACCTTCTTGCGTTCACGCAATTCTTGAAAGCGTGATCCACAACCCCAGGAGGCAGTGATGGACGAGAAGATCGCGCGGTTCGGTTCCGAGAGCCCGCAGCGCGAATGGCTGTGCCGGTGCAGCGACGACGATGCAGAGCTCGCGCTCTGCACCGTCGGCGTCGCGGCCGGTGACGTGGAGGTGTTCGGGCCCGAGCTCCAGGGCTACTTCCGGTTGCGCGGCAGCGAGATCGCGGTGTTCCGGCGGGCGCTGGACGAGGCCGCGGTGCTCGCGGCGGAGGACCTGGCCCGGCGGGAAGCCCGGCCGGACGCTCAGCCCTCGAAGCGGTAACCCATGCCCGCCTCGGTGATGAGGTGGCGGGGGCGGCTGGGGTCGTCCTCCAGCTTGCGGCGCAGCTGCGCGATGTACACCCGCAGGTAGTGGAACTCGTCGGCGTAAGCGGGTCCCCACACCTCCTGCAGCAGCCGCCGTTGCGCGACGAGCTTGCCGCGGTTGCGCACCAGCACTTCCAGCATGCCCCATTCGGTGGGCGTCAGGTGCACTTCGGCGCCGGCGCGCAACACCTTCTTCGCCGCCAGGTCCACTTCGAACGCGTCGGTGCGCACCACCGGTTCGTCCTCGGCGACGGCGGACCGGGAGCGGCGGACCGCGGCGCGCAGCCGGGCCAGCAGTTCGTCCATGCCGAACGGTTTCGTCACGTAGTCGTCGGCGCCGGCGTCGAGGGCGTGCACCTTGTCGGTGGATTCGGTGCGCGCGGACAGCACGATGATCGGCAGCGTGGTCCAGCCGCGCAGCCCGGCGATCACCTCCACCCCGTCGAGGTCGGGCAGGCCGAGGTCCAGCACGACCGCGTCCGGCCGCGCTTCGGCCGCCACCCGCAGCGCCGTCATGCCGTCCGGCGCGACCGCCACCTCGTAGCCGTGCGCGGTGAGGTTGATCCGCAGCGCGCGCAGCAGCTGTGGTTCGTCGTCCACCACCAGGACCTTCGTCATCGCCCCTCCGTCGCCACCGGCAGCGCCAGCACCATGGTCAGCCCGCCGCCGGGGGTGTCCTCGGCGCGGATCGTGCCGTGCATGGCCTGCATGAAACCTTGCGCGACGCTCAGCCCGAGACCGACCCCGGGCGGGCCGGTGTCGGCGTGCCCGCCGAGTCGCTCGAACGGGGCGAACACGGTGTCCGCGGCGCCTTCGGGCAGGCCGGGGCCGTGGTCGACGATGCGCAGCTCCACCCACCGGGCGTGTTCGCTGGCGCGCACGCCGACCCGGTCTCCGCCGTACTTCAGCGCGTTCTGCACCACGTTCGCGATCACCCGTTCCAGCAGTCCGACGTCGGCGAGCACCGCGGGCAGCGACTCGTCGGTGTCCACCTCGACCCGCTCCCGCCCGTCCAATCCGGCCAGGGCGCCCGCGACGGCCTGGTCGTAGCCGACGGGGCGCAGCCGCGGCACGATCGCGCCGGTCGCCAGCCGGGACGAGTCCAGCAGGTTGTCCACCAGGTCCGCGAGCCGGTCGGCGGATTCCTCCACCCCGGCGAGCAGTTCGGCGACGTCCTGCTCGGACAGCTGCACGCCGGGCAACCGCAGGCTGCTCACCGAGGCCTTGATGGACGCCAGCGGCGTGCGCAGGTCGTGGCCGACGGCGGACAGCAGCGCGGTGCGCAGCCGGTTCGCGTCCGCTTCCCGCTGGGCTTCGGCGGCGTCGGCGGCCATCCGCTGCTGGCGCAGCGCCACCAGCGCCTGGCCCGCGGCGGCTTCCAGCACCGTGCGGTCGTCGGCGGGCAGCGCCCGGCCGTCAGGGCGGCGCAGCGCCAGGTGCACGTCCGCGGTCACCTCGATGTCCACATCGGACTGGTCGGGCCGGGCGCAGGGCGTGGTGCCGAGGGACGCCGCGATGCGCCAGCCGTCCGGCCCGCGCTCCAGCAGCGCCGCCGAGGACAGCCCGAAGTTCTCCACCAGCTTCTCCAGCAGCCGCGGCAGCGGATCGGGGTGCGCCAGCACCGTCCGCGCGTAGGACGCCAGCAGCGCCGCCTCGGTGCGCGCCCGGGCCGCCCGCTCCGCGAGCCGCGCCGCCCGGTCCACCACCACCGCCACCATCACCCCGACGCCTACCATGCCGAGCACCGTCACCAGCGTCTCCGGGGAACTGACGGCCAGCGAATGCCGCGGTTCGGTGAAGAAGAAGTTCAGCAGCCCGCCCGCCAGCAGCGCCGCCGCCACCGACGGCGCCACCCCGCCGACCAGCGCCACCACCACGGTCGCCAGGAAGTAGCCGACCACGTCGGTGGACAGCTCGAAGTCGCCGAGCAGCGCGCTGACCAGCGTCACCAGCGGCGGCAACGTGCACGCCAGCACCCAGCCCCAGCCGCGGCGGGTGCGGGACAGCGGGTTCTTCGCGGCACGGCGGAACGGGCGCGCGCCCGCCATCCCGTGCGTGACCATGTGCACGTCGATCGTGCCGGAGCGCTGCACCACCGTGGAGCCGATGCCCTCGGCGGTCAGCCGCGCCCACCGGGAGCGCCGCGAGGTGCCGATCACCAGCTGCGTGGCGTCGACGCCGCGGGCGAACTCCAGCAGCGCCTCCGGCACGTCGTGGGCGCCCCCCCGGGGGGGGGGGGGCCCCCCCGGGGGGGCCCCCCCCCGCCGCGCCCGGGCCAGGTTCGCCGGGGACGCCCCGGCAAGGCCGTCGCCGCGCAGCACGTGCACCACCTGCAGCTCGGCGCCCGCGCGGGCCGCGATGCGGCGGGCGCGGCGGATCAGCGTCTCGCTCTCCGAACCGCCGGTGATGGCGGCGACGACCCGCTCCCGCGTCTCCCACGTGTCGGTGATCTGCCGTTCCGCCCGGTAGCGGCGCAGCGCCACGTCCACCTGGTCGGCCAGCCACAGCAGCGCCAGTTCGCGCAGCGCGGTGAGGTTGCCGGTGCGGAAGTAGTTGCCCAGCGCCGCGTCCACCTTGTCGGCGGCGTAGACGTTGCCGTGCGCGAGGCGGCGGCGCAGCGCCTGCGGGGTGATGTCGGCGAGTTCGATCTGCTCGGCGCGGCGCACCACCTCGTCGGGGACCGTCTCCTGCTGGCGGACCCCGGTGATCGTCTCGACCACGTCGTTGAGGCTCTCCAGGTGCTGCACGTTCACCGTGGACAGCACGGTGATCCCCGCTTCGAGGAGTTCCTCGACGTCCTGCCAGCGCTTCTCGTTGCGCGAGCCGGGGGCGTTGGTGTGCGCGAGCTCGTCGACGACGGCGACCTGCGGGCGGCGGGCCAGCACGGCGTCCAGGTCGAGTTCGGCGGCCTGGACGCCGCGGTGCAGCTCGCGGCGGCGCGGCACCTGCTCCAGCCCGGCCAGCAGGCGTTCGGTCTCGGCGCGGCCGTGCGTCTCCACCAGGCCGATGACGATGTCGGTGCCGCGTTCGAGCCGCCGCCGCGCCTCGCCGAGCATCGCGTAGGTCTTGCCCACGCCCGGCGCGGCGCCGAGGTAGATCCGCAGCTCGCCCCGCTTCATCCCGCGCCTCCCCGCCGACGGTGGCCGTCGGCACCGATCCTGCCGCTCCGCCGCGCGGTGCACCTGCCGCGGGTCATCCGCGGTGCTCGGCGACGGCCGCGTTGAGCGCCGGGACCGCGACCGTGCGCTCGGCGAACACGCCGCCGGAGGTGGCGGCGGCGATGAGCCGGTGCACCTCCTCGACCGGCAGCCCCGTCTCGCGGGCGACGCGCGGGGCCTGCAGCGCGGCGTAGGCGGGGCTGATGCCCGCGTCCACACCGCTGGCCGAGGCCGTCACCGCGTCCGCCGGGACCAGCTGCGGGGCGACCGCTTCGCGGGCGGCGATGCCGGTGCGCCGCTGCTGCACGGCCGCCAGCAGCTCCGGGTTGTCCGCGGCCAGGCTCGAGCCACCGGAGGTCGACGGATCACCGGGCCCGAGCGGTCCGTCCGCCGACGCCGACGGGCGGGTGTGGAAGTACGGGTCGTGCGCCGGGTCCGCGGGCACCGGGTCGATGCCGATCAGCTCGGACCCGACGACGCGCCCGTCCACCACCTGCGGCGATCCTTCGGCGTGGTCGTGCAACCCCGGCAGGTGGCCCGCTCCCCACACCGCCAGCGGGTAACACACGCCCAGCAGCACCGTGAACACCAGCAGCGCCCGCACCGCGGTCCCGGCCTGCCGCACCAACGTCGTGAACATCGCGTCTCTCCTCACTGCCTGTCTTCGAACCTGTCCGGCGGGTTGCGGCCGGTGCTCGTCAGCGGCGAAGCCGCTGAGCCGCCGACCACGCACGCAGCCGGACCACCCGCGGGTTCTCAGCGGTTCCCTCGCGAGGACAGCGATTTCGCCGTGTACGTGCCTGGTACATCAGAAATCGATCCCGCAGCGAGGGAACCGCTGAGGTTCCGCCACCCGACCCACCTCGCAACCGAAGTCCGGCGCCCCCCCCCCCGCCCGGGGGGGGGGGCGCCCCCCCACCACGAGGTCGATGAGCCAGATCCCCAAGAACGGGCTGAGCACGCCGCCGACGCCGAACAGCAGCAGGTTCCGCCGCAGCAGCGCCGCCGCGCTCGACGGCCGGTACCGCACGCCGCGCAGCGCCAGCGGGATCAGCACCACGATGATCAGCGCGTTGAAGATCACCGCGGACAGGATCGCGGAGGACGGCGTGGCCAGCTGCATCACGTTCAACCGGCCCAGCTGCGGGTAGATCGCGACGAACAGCGCGGGCAGGATCGCGAAGTACTTCGCCAGGTCGTTGGCGATGCTGAAGGTGGTCAGCGCGCCGCGGGTGATGAGCAGCTGCTTGCCGATCTCGACGATCTCGATGAGCTTGGTCGGGTCGGAGTCCAGGTCCACCATGTTCCCGGCCTCCTTCGCGGCGGCCGTGCCGGTGTTCATGGCGACGCCGACGTCGGCCTGCGCGAGCGCGGGCGCGTCGTTGGTGCCGTCCCCGGTCATCGCGACGAGCCTGCCGCCGTCCTGCTCGCGGCGGATCAGCGCCATCTTGTCCTCGGGCTTGGCCTCGGCGAGGTGGTCGTCCACACCGGCCTCGCGGGCGATGGCGGCGGCGGTGAGCGCGTTGTCGCCGGTGACCATGACGGTGCGGATGCCCATGGCGCGGAGTTCGGCGAAGCGCTCGGCCATGCCGGGCTTGACCACGTCGGAGAGCCGCACCACGCCGACGACGCGGAACGCGCCGTCCCGCTCCTCGGCGACGGCGAGCGGGGTGCCGCCGTCCCGGGCGATGCCGTCCGCGATGGTGTCCACTTCGGACTCGACGGTGCCGCCGCCCGCGCGCACCCACTCGCGGACCGCGCTGATCGCGCCCTTGCGGATGCGGCGGCCGGGCAGGTCGAGGCCGCTCATCCGGGTCTGCGCGGTGAACTCCACCGGTTCGCCGCCGTCCGGCCGGGCGGGGATCTCGTGGTGCTCGCGGCAGAACTCGACGATGCTGACGCCTTCGGGGGTCGGGTCGGCGAGGCTGGAGAGCACCGCCACCTCGGCCAGCTCGGCGTCGGTGGCCCCGCCGACCGGGACGAGCGCGGTGGCGCGCCGGTTCCCGAAGGTGATGGTGCCGGTCTTGTCCAGCAGCAGCGTGTCCACGTCCCCGGCGGCCTCCACGGCGCGCCCGGACTTGGCGAGCACGTTGCGCTGCACCAGCCGGTCCATGCCCGCGATGCCGATCGCCGACAGCAGCGCCCCGATCGTGGTGGGGATCAGGCACACCAGCAGCGCGGTCAGCGTCACCACCGGCAGCAGCCCGCCGGAGTAGCCGGCCAGCGGCTGCAGCGCGGTCACCGCGAGCAGGAAGATGATGGTGAGCGTGGACAGCAGGATCGTCAGCGCGATCTCGTTCGGCGTCTTCTGCCGCTGCGCGCCTTCGACGAGCGCGATCATCCGGTCCACGAAGGTCTCGCCGGGAGCGGTGGTGATCCGCACGACGATCCGATCGGACAGGACCGTGGTCCCGGCGGTCACCGCGGACCGGTCGCCGCCGGATTCGCGGATGACGGGGGCGGATTCGCCGGTGATGGCGGATTCGTCGACGGTGGCGATGCCCTCGACGACGTCGCCGTCGCCGGGGATCACCTCGCCCGCTTCGACGACGACGCGGTCGCCGATGCGCAGGCCGGTGCCCGCGACCCGTTCCTCGCCGTGCTCGCCGATCCGGCGGGCGACGGCCTCGGACCTGGTGCGCCGCAACGATTCCGCCTGCGCGCGGCCGCGTCCTTCGGCGACCGCTTCGGCGAGGTTCGCGAACAGCACGGTGAACCACAGCCAGGCGGCGACGGCGATGCCGAAGGCGCTGGGCTCGACGACGGCGAGCGCGGTGCTGAGCACCGAGCCGACCCACACGACGAGCATGACGGGGTTCGCCGGCTGGTGCTTCGGGTGCAGCTTGCGCAGGGCCTGCGGCAGGGCGGCGAGCAGCTGCCGCGGCCGGAACGACCCGGCGGCGACGGCGCGCCCGCGCTGCGGGGATCGCCGGTCCCCGGCGGATTCCGGGGATTCGGTCAGGACGGCGGTCATGCCAGTGCCTCCGCGATCGGGCCGAGCGCCAGCGCGGGCAGGAAGGTCAGCGCGGCGACGAGGACGACGGTGCCTGCGAGCAGGCCTGCGAACAGCGGTCCGGTGGTGGGCAGCGTGCCCGCACCGGCCGGGATGCGCCGCTGGCGGGCGAGCGCCCCGGCCAGCATCAGCACCGCCATGATCGGCAGCAGCCTGCCGAACAGCATGGCCAGCGCCAGGGTGGTCTGGAAGAAGTCGTCGGTGGCGGTGAGCCCGGCGAACGCGCTGCCGTTGTTGTTGGCGGCGGACGCGTACGCGTAGAGCACTTCGCTGAGCCCGTGCGCCCCCGAGTTCGCCATCGCCCCGGACGTGGCGGGCAGCGCGATGGCGGCGCCGGTGCCGACCAGCACCAGCGCGGGCATCACCAGGATCGACAGCGCGGCGGCGGTGATCTCCCGGCGGCCGAGCTTCTTGCCCAGGTATTCGGGGGTGCGCCCCACCATCAGCCCGGCCAGGAACACGGCGAGCACCGAGAGCACGAGGATGCCGTACAGCCCGGAACCGACCCCGCCGGGCGCGACCTCGCCGAGCAGCATGTTCAGCAGCACCGCTCCGCCGCCGAGCCCGCTGAGGCTGTCGTGCGCCGAGTTCACCGCGCCGGTGGAGGTGCCGGTGGTGGCGACGGCGAACAGCCCGGACAGGTAGGTGCCGAAGCGCGCCTCCTTGCCCTCCAGCGCACCGCCCGCGGCGAGCGCCGCCGGACCGTTCGGGTGCGCCTCGGCCCACCACACGACGGCCAGCAGCGCGGTGAACAGCCCGGCCATCACCGACAGCAGCACCCGGCCCTGCCTGCGGTCGCCGACCATGGTGCCGAAGGTGCGGGTCAGGCTCACCGGGATCAGCAGGAGCAGGAAGATCTGCAGCAGGTTGCTGACCCCGTTCGGGTTCGCGAACGGGTGGGCGGAGTTCGCGTTGAGCACGCCGCCGCCGTTGGTCCCGAGGTCCTTGATGGCCTCCTGGCTCGCGATCGGCGCGGTGGCGATGGTGTGCTGCTGCCCGTCGAGGCCGACGACGTGCAGGCCGGGCGCGAAGCTCATCACCGCGCCGAGCCCCACCAGCAGCACCGCGGCCACGGCCGCGATGGGCAGCAGGACGCGCACCACGCCGCGGGTGAGGTCCACCCAGAAGTTCCCGATCCGGTCGGTGCCGGAGCGGGTGAACCCGCGCACCAGCGCGACGGCGACGGCCATGCCGACCGCGGCGGACAGGAAGTTCTGCACGGTGAGCCCGGCGAGCTGCACGGTGTGCCCGAGCACCTGCTCCGGCACGTAGGACTGCCAGTTGGTGTTGGTCGCGAAGCTGACCGCGGTGTTGAACGCGGTGGCCGGGTCAACGGGACCGCGCCCGAAGTCCAGCGGCAGGAAGCCCTGCAGCCGCTGCAGCAGGTACAGCAGCACGACGGAGGCGAACGAGAACGCGAGCACCGCGGCCGCGTAGGTCGTCCAGCGCTGCCCGGCGTCGCCGTCGACGCGCAGCACCCGGTAGAGCCCGCGCTCCACCCGCCAGTGCCGGTCGTCGGTGTAGGCGCGCGCCATGTGGTCGCCGAGCGGCCGGTAGCAGACCGCCAGGGCGAGGACGAGGAGGCCGACCTGGGTGAGGCCGACCGCGAGGGAGGACATCAGAACTTCTCCGGCCTGATCAGGGCGACGAACAGGAAGGCGATGAGCAGCAGCGCGAGCAGGCCGCCCGCGGCGTTGGCGAGGAGGGCGATCACAACCGCTCCAGACCGCGCAGGCTCAGCGCGAGCACGAGGAACCCACCGATCAGCACGAGCGCGCAGGCGAGGTCCGCCATCTCCGCGCGCCTCCTTCGATGCGGGGCGCCCCGGTGGCGCCGTCTCCCCCACTCAACGTCGTCGCGCGGGGCGCGGACAGGGCTGCTGACGGTGGTTTGACGCGGGGAGCGGCGGTCTTGACGCGCTGCTTACGCCGGCGGCGTCCGTGGTCCGTCCGGGTGAGGGCGTGGCGTCCCTCACCGCACGTCGGTACGGACCGCGTTACGACCGCGTTACCTGCCGCGATGCGTGGGAACACCGGTATCGCTCGTGGTTTTTCGACCGTTTTGGCAGGTCTGGGCGTTGTCACGCACCGAGTTCGACACCGCGGATTGGTTTCGTCGATGCAACAAAGTAGTTACCTTGACTAAGTAAGAACCTTCGCGAAGGGAGCTACGCCATGTGCGGCATCTCCGGCTGGATCGATTTCCGCCGAGACCTCACCCGGGAACAACCGGTCATCGACGCGATGTGCGACACGATGGCCTGCCGCGGGCCGGACGGGGCGGGAACCTGGGTCCAGCCGCACGCGGCGCTCGGCCACCGGCGGCTCGCCATCATCGACCTGCCCGGCGGCGCCCAGCCGATGGAGGTCGACACCCCCGACGGCAAGGTCGGGCTCGTCTACAGCGGTGAGGCCTACAACTTCACCGAGCTGCGCGACGAACTCCGCCGCCGCGGCCACCGCTTCGACACCGACTCCGACACCGAGGTCGTGCTGCACGGCTACCTGGAGTGGGGCGCCGACGTCGCCGAGAAGCTCAACGGCATGTACGCCTTCGCCGTCTGGGACACCCGCACCGAGCAGCTGCTGTTGATCCGCGACCGGATGGGCATCAAGCCGCTGTACTACCAGCAGACCGAGAACGGCCTGCTGTTCGGCTCCGAGCCGAAGGCGATCCTGGCCAACCCCGAGGTGGAGAAGGTCGTCGACGCCGACGGGCTGCGCGAGCTGTTCTCCGTCACCAAGTCCCCCGGCCGGGCCATCTGGCAGGGCATGCGCGAGGTCGTGCCCGGCACCGTCGTCACCTTCGACCGCAACGGCCTGCGCGAGCACACCTACTGGAGCCTCGACGCCGTCGAGCACACCGACGACCAGGAAGCCAGCGTCGCGCACGTCCGCGAACTGCTCGACGACATCGTGCGCCGCCAGCTCGTCGCCGACGTGCCGCGGTGCCTGCTGCTCTCCGGTGGCCTCGACTCCAGCGCGCTGACCGCGCTGTCCGCCCAGCAGCTCGCCGCGCAGGGCGAGAAGGTCCGCAGCTTCGCCGTGGACTTCGTCGGCCAGACCGAGAACTTCCAGCCCGACGAGATGCGCGCGACCCCCGACGGCCCGTTCGTGCAGGACGTGCACAAGCACGTCGGCTCGCAGCACCAGGACATCGTGCTCGACCCGCAGGCCCTCGCCGACCCGGCCGTGCGCCGCGCCGCCGTGCAGTCCCGGGACTTCCCGATGGGCCTCGGCGACATGGACAACTCGCTGTACCTGCTGTTCAAGGCCATCCGCGGCCATTCGACCGTGGCGTTGTCCGGCGAGTCCGCCGACGAGGTCTTCGGCGGCTACAAGTGGTTCCACGACCCGAAGGTGCAGCAGGCGCGCACCTTCCCGTGGCTGGCCGCCTTCAACACCCAGCAGGCCGAGGGCCCCCGCGTCCTGGACAAGTCGGTCGCCGACACCCTCGACATCCCCGGCTACATCAGCTCGGAGTACGAGGCGGCCATCGCGGGCATGCCCACGCTCGACTCGGACAGCCCGTTCGAGGCGAAGATGCGGGAGATCAGCTACCTGCACCTGACCCGCTTCGTGCGGATGCTGCTGGACCGCAAGGACCGGATGTCGATGGCCGTCGGCCTGGAGGTCCGCGTCCCGTTCTGCGACCACCGGCTCGTCGAGTACGTGTTCAACGCGCCCTGGTCGCTCAAGACCTACGACGGCCGGGAGAAGAGCCTGCTGCGCGGCGCCTCCGCCGACGTGCTGCCGAAGTCCGTGGTGGACCGGGTGAAGAGCCCGTACCCGTCGACCCAGGACCCGGCTTACGCCGCCGAGCTGCAGAAGCAGGTCAAGGAGCTCATCTCGAACGGGGACCGGGCGCTGGAACTGCTCAACGCCGACTGGGTGCGCGAGGCCGCGAACCTCGATCCGTCCGAAGTGGACACCCCGACCCGGAACGTGTTCGAGCGCGCGCTCGACGTCTCCACCTGGTTCGACCTGCACAACCCGACCATCAAGCTCTGATCGAGCGCTGATCGGGCCGCTGGTCCGGGGGGGGGGGGGGGGGGGGGGGGGGGCCCCGGCCGCGGGGGGGCCCCCCCCCCCCCCCCCCCCCCACGGGGGGGGGGGGGGGGGGGCCGCCGGGGGCCGCGGCGGGGGGGGGGGGGCCCCCCCCCCCACCCCTGGTGAACGCCCCCACCGGTTCGGGTGCCGGTGGGGGCGTTCGCGCGTCAGCTCAACGGGATCAGCAGGCGGAAGATCGAACCGGACGGGCTCGTGGCCAGCTCCACCCGGCCGTTGTGCGCCTCCGCGATCGCCGCGGTGATCGCCAGGCCCAGGCCGGTGCCGCCCTCCGAGCGCTCGCGCCCGTCGTCCACCCGGTAGAACCGGTCGAAAATCCGCTGCGCGTGCTCCGGCGGGATCCCCGGCCCGGCATCGCTGATCGACACCACGCCCATCGCGGTGCCCGGCCGCACCTCGGCTCCCGCCGCGAACACCCCGTCGCGCGCCGAACCGTGCGCCACCTCCACCCGCACCGGCGTGCCCGGTGTCGTGTGCACCAGCGCGTTCGTCATCAGGTTCGTCAGCACCTGCCGCAACCGCGGGCCGTCCCCCAGCACCCGCACCGCGCGCTCCGGCACCACCAGCTCGATCTCGCGACCCGGGTCCCGCACCCGCGCGTCGCCCGCGATGTCGGTGGCCAGCGGCACCAGGTCCAGGTCCACCAGGTCGATCGTGCGCTCCCGGTCCAGGCGGGCCAGCAGCAGCAGGTCCTCCACCAGCGCGCCCATCCGCACCGCTTCGCTCTCGATGCGGGACATCATCATCCGCACGTCCTGCTCCCCCGGCGAGTCGCTGCGCCGGTACAGCTCGGCGAAACCGCGGATCGAGGTCAGCGGGGTGCGCAGCTCGTGCGAGGCGTCCGCGACGAACCGGCGCAACCGGTGCTCGGACTGCTCCCGCTGCTGCAGCGCGGCCACCAGCCTGCCCAGCATCGTGTTCAGCGCCGCGCCCAGCCTGCCCGTCTCCGTGCTCGGGTCCTGGTCGGCGACGCGGCGTTCCAGGTCGCCGGTGGCGATGGCGTGCGCGGTGTGCTCGATGCGGGTCAGCGGCCGCAACCCCAGCCGCACCGTCACCATCGACGCCGCCGCCAGCAGCACCACCACGATCCCGCCCACCACCAGCTCGATGATGGTCAGCCACTGCAAGGTCTGGTTGACGTCGCCGGTGGACAGCGCCAGCGCCACCTTCTCCCCGTTCGGCCGGCTCTCGGTGAGCACCCGCCAATCCGAGCCGCCGGAGCGGTCCGGCACCGTGATGATCTCGCCGACCGGACCCGGCCGGCGGATCATCGGCTGCCGCGGATCGGTCTCCGTCGGACCGGCCACCGACCACAACCGGCCTTCCTCGTCGAACAGCAGCGCCCGGAACTCGGTGGGCAGCCGCGGCCCCGAGCCGTGGTCCTCCGGTCCCTCGCCGGGCATCGGGCGCGGCCGGTCGTCCAGCCACGGGCGCGCCATCTCGTGCAGCCGCCCGTCCAGCTTGTCCAGCAGCGAATCCCGCAGCAGCAGCTGGCTGGCGAAGCCCATCGCCACCAGGCCGGTCACCGTCGCGCCGATCAGCAGCAGCAGCAACCTGCCGCGCAAGGTGCGGGTGAACCGCCGCATCCGGGTCAGCATCGGGGACGCTCCTCCGGCGGGATGCGCAGCACGTAGCCGACGCCGCGGATCGTGTGGATCAGCGCAGGCCGGGTGAAGTCGACCTTGCGGCGCAGGTAGCTGATGTAGGACTCGACGATGCGGCTGTCCCCGCCGAACTCGTAGTTCCACACCCGGTCCAGGATCTGGCCCTTGCTGACCACCTTCTCCGCGTTGATCAGCAGGTAGCGCAGCAGCTTGAACTCCGTCGGAGACAGGTTCACCAGCTGCCCGGCTCGCCGCACCTCGTAGGTCTCCTCGTCCAGCTCCAGGTCCTGGTAGCGCAGCCGCGAATCCGGTTCGGCGACCTGCTCCGGCTGGGCGCGGCGCAGGATCGCGCGCAACCGCAGCACCACCTCGTCCAGGCTGAACGGCTTCGTCACGTAGTCGTCGCCGCCCGCGGTGAGCCCCGCGATCCGGTCCTCCACCGCGTCCCGCGCCGTCAGGAACAGCACCGGCACCGCGTCCCCGCCCTCGCGCAGCCGCCGCGCCACCGTGAAGCCGTCCTGGTCCGGCAGCATCACGTCCAGCACCACGATGTGCGGGCGGAAATCGCTCGCGGCGCGCAACGCCTCGGCTCCGCTGGCGGCGCCGCGCACCTCGAAACCGCTCAGCCGCAGGGCGGCGGTGAGCAGTTCCAGGATGTTCGGCTCGTCATCGACGACCAGTACGCGCGCCGACGGCGCCTTCGCATCAACCACGGGGCAAGGATCTCTCACTCGGCTGGGGACTCGCTGAACGGATGCTGGGAACGGCCTGCGTGCCAGGACGCCCCGGGGCGCGCTCGTCGTCGAACGCGACCCGGGGCGCCCCGGCCGGCTCCGCCACCGGGCCTGCGCGCGGGCCCGGCGGCAGGGGCTCAGCCCCGGCAGTCGTAGAGACCGCCGGAGGACTGGCCGTCCTGCTCGGAGCCGGTGCCCCCGTAGGTGGCGGCGTCCACCAGGGTGCAGTGCTGCTCCACCCACTCCTGGCGCTCGGTGGCGGCACCGCCCTGGCCGCCGGGCATCCCGCCGCCCTGCGAGCGGCCGTCCTGGCCGTCCTGGGCCTGATCGTCCTGGTTCTGGCCGTCCTGGGACCGCTGCCCGGACGTGCCGCCCGGACCACCGCCACCGGGGCCGCCCATGCCGCCGAGCTGCACGAAACCGAGCTGCCCGGCCTCCTGCCAGGAGGCCAGCTGCACCACCGACGGGGCGTCGTCGCTGCCGGTGAACCCGCCCATGCCGATCACCCGGACATCGCTGTTGATGATGTAGGAGCCCGCGCCGTGCGCCCCGCCCTCGACGGCGAGCGGGATCTCCCGGTCACCGGCCTGCGCGGTCACGTACGCCAGCAGCGACTCCTGCTCGTCGGTGAGGGACTCGTCGCTCATGCCGCCGGGGCCGCCGCGGGACTGCCCGCCGCCGGGCCGCGAGTTCCGGTCCTGCGAGCCCTGGGCGTTCTGGTCCGGCCCGTCCTGCCCCCGGGAGTCCTGCCCGTCGCGCCCCGGCATGCCACCAGGACCACCACCACCGGGACCGCCGCCGCCCGGACCGCCCATGCCGGTGGACGGACCGGCCGTCGGGTTCGCCCCGCCCATGCCGCCTCCGCCGTCCGACGCGAACGCCGTCGCCGCCGACCACACGCTCGGCACCGCCAGCACCGCGGCCAGCGACAACGTCAGCGCCACCGTGCCCACGGCGCCCCTGCCGCGGCCGAGCAGCAGCGCGAGCACCGCGAGCACGCCCAGCCCGATGGCCAGGTACCCGGCCCAGCCGTTCCAGTCGGCGTTGCGGAACACCAGCACCGCCGCCCACGCCACGGTGAGCACCACGCCCAGCGGCAGCAGCAGCCACCCCTTGCCCGCGCCCGACCGGTACGACTTCCAGAACCGGACCAGCCCGGCCCCGGCCACCGCGCCGACCGCGGGCGCCAGCATCGTCGTGTAGTACGGGTGCATCGTGCCCTGGGCGAAGCTGAACATCAGCCAGATGAACACCAGCCAGCCGCCCCACAGCACCCAGCCCGCGGCCTCGAAGCGGTCGCCCGGCTCCCCGGCGCGGCGCCGCAGCACCGCCCCCACCACGACGGAGATCAGCACCAGCGCGCACAGCGGGAACAGCCAGCTGATCTGCCCGGCGAGCTGCTCGTTCGCGAACCGCAGCAGCCCGGACTCACCGGAGAAACCGCCGCCGCCACCGGGCCCGCCACCGCCAGGACCACCGCCGGAGGAGCCCCCGCCTCCGCCGTTGCCCTCGCCGCCGAAGATCCGGCCGAACCCGTTGTAGCCGAAGATCAGGTCCAGCGCGGAGCCGTCCTCGCTGCCCCCGATGTAGGGCTTCGGCGACGGCCACAGCATCGTCGCCGCCACCCACCAGAACGAGGTGACCAGCACGGTCACCGCGGCCGCCACCAGGTCCAGCGCCTTGCGCCCCCAGGGCGCCCGCCGACCCACCAGGTACACCGCGATGAACACCGGCAGCAGCATCCACGCCTGCAACATCTTCGTCAGGAACCCGCAGCCGACCAGCGCCGCCGCACCCACCAGCCACCAGGTCGCGCGGGAGGCGCGCTCCGCCGAGACGGCCCGGGTCAGCGCGTAGGCGGCGCCCAGCACCAGCAGCACCAGCAGCGTGTCCGGGTTGTTGTCCCGGTTGATCGCCACCGTGATCGGCGTCAACGCCATGACCAGCGCCGCCAGCAGCGCGGCGTGCTCCCCCGCCCACCGGCGCACCACGCGGTGCAGCAGGAACACCCCGGCGACGCCCATCACGACCTGCGGGAACAGCACCGCGAACCGGCTGAAGCCGAAGATCTTCGCGGACACCACCTGGACCCACAGCGCCATCGGCGGCTTGTCCACGGTGACCACCCCGGCCGGGTCGAACGACCCGAACAGGAAGTTCTCGAAGCTCTGCGACATCGACTTGACCGCCGCCGAGTAGTACGTGTTGCCCCAGGACGAGCCGATCCCCCACGCGTAGAGGACCGCGGCGAGCAGGCAGATCGCGCCGAGCGCGAACGGCTGCCACCGCCTCCGCCGGGGTGCGTCGACGGCGTCCGCTGCGGGTGCGCCGAGTGCGACCGTGGTCATGCTGCTTCCTTTTCGGAGGAGGGAACGGGAGTGGGCTGCGGCGTCCTCGGGCGGAACACCCAGGACCGCAGCAGTACGAAGCGCAGCGCGGTGCCGACGACCGAGGAGGCGATCAGCACCAGCACCTCCAGCCAGCGGGAGGCGTCCGGAACCGCGGCGTCGAGCGCCAGCAGCGCGCCGGAGGTCACCACGTAGTACAGGGCGAACACCACCAGCCCCTGCACGTGCACCCGCCCGGACGACGCGGCCCGCCCGACGAAGGTGAACCGGCGGTTCGCCTCGGTGTTCCACAGGGTCGTCACGGTCAGCGCCACCAGGTTCGCCACCAGCGGCGGCCACCACGACCGCAGCAGCGCGTACAGCACCGACGTGGCCACTGTGGACAAGATGCCGATGATGCCGAAGGAGAACAGCTGCCACAGCAGGCCGTTCTCCCGCTCCGCGAGCACCGCCTGCGGGTGCGCGGCGCGCGGTTCCGGTCGCCGCGGCAGGCCCTCGACGGTGGCGGCACCGGTCAGCTTCGCCCGCGCCACCCGCAGCAGCCCGGCGAGGTCGTCGGTGGCGGTCTTGGTGACGTTGACGCGGGTGTCGACGTCCTCGACCCAGTCCACCGGCACCTCGTGCACCCGCAGCCCGTTGTGCTCGGCCAGCAGCAGCAGTTCGGTGTCGAAGAACCAGGAATCGTCCTCGACCTTGCGCAGCAGCGGCCGGATCACGTCGGTGCGCGCCGCCTTGAACCCGCACTGCGCGTCGGAGAACCGCGCGCCGTGCGTCCAGCGGATCACCTTGTTGTAGGCCCGCGAGATCAGCTCCCGCTTCGCCCCGCGGATGGTGCGCGAGCCCGGCGCCAGCCGGGACCCGATGGCCAGGTCCGAATGCCCGTTGACCAGCGGCGCCACCAGCGGCAGCAGCCCGTCCAACCCGGTGGAGAGGTCCACGTCCATGTAGACCACCACGTCCGCGTCGCTGTAGCCCCACGCGGTGCGCAGCGCCAGTCCCCGGCCCTTGCGGTCCAGGTGCAGCACCCGCACGTTGGGCATCGACTCGGCCAGCTCGTGGGCGACGCGCAGCGTCCCGTCGGTGCTGGCGTTGTCGACGACCGTGATCGTCCAGTTGAACGGGAAGTCGTGCTCGAGGTGGTCCCGGAGCACGTGCAGGCACCCGGGCAGCGAACGCTCCTCGTTGTAGACCGGGATCACCAGATCGACCGTCGCCGTCTCGCGCGCCATCGCCCCCCGGCGCGCGGTCTCGACACTTCCTTGCGGCATCACGTTCATCCCTTTCCACGTTCTCCCGCTCCTGACATCACGGCCGGCAGCACTGGCGACCCGGGTTCCATGAAGCACCGCCGGGTTGTCCAGGGCCTCGGTACGAGGTGGGAGTTCGCTGGGAATCCGCGACCGCCGCGCGCGCCCGCTCCCGGCCCGGAGCGGCGGGTGCTGCACGAACGGCCGCCGGACCGGTCGAGGAGTGCGCGGCGGACGTCCAGCCGATTCCCAGCTTCGCCGTCCACCGTCGGGGCCGACGGCGAGCGGAGGAGTGACGCGGTGGAGCAGGAACGGTCCCGGGCGGCCCGGTGGGTGCTGGGCAGGAGGACGGACCCGGTGTGGGCGCGGCCGGCGCTGATCGCGGTGCTCGCGGTCGCGGCGGTGCTCGACACCTGGGCGCTGTCGATCAACGAGTGGGCGAACACGTACTACTCGGCGACGGTGCTGGGCATGACGCAGAGCTGGAAGGCGTTCTTCTACGGCTCGCTGGACGCGGCCTCGTTCATCACCGTGGACAAGCCGCCGCTGGCGCTGTGGGTGCAGGCGCTGTCGGCGCGGGCGTTCGGCTTCAACACGTGGAGCCTGCTGGTGCCGCAGGCCGTGTTCGCCGTGCTCACCG
Source organism: Saccharopolyspora sp. 6M (assembly GCF_020176775.1). Classification (NCBI taxonomy): domain Bacteria; kingdom Bacillati; phylum Actinomycetota; class Actinomycetes; order Pseudonocardiales; family Pseudonocardiaceae; genus Saccharopolyspora; species Saccharopolyspora sp. 6M. The sequence continues at coordinate 576 of NZ_JAIUJZ010000096.1, read as the reverse complement.
TGGCCGTGGTGCACCACCTGGTGCGGCGTTCCTTCGGGCACGCCGCGGGCCTGCTGGCGGCGCTGGTGCTGGCGGTGACGCCGATCGCGGTGGCGATGGCGCGGCACAACAACCCGGACGGGCTGCTGGTGCTGCTGACCGCGCTCGCGATCTGGGGCGCGTCCAACGCGATCCGCTCCGGGAAGCTCTCGCCGCTGGTGTGGAGCGCGGTGGCGATCGGCCTCGCGTTCAACGTCAAGATGCTGCAGGCGTACTTCGTCGTCCCGGTGATCGCGGTGGTGTACCTGGTGGCGGCCCGGCCGCGGTGGCCGCGGAAGCTGCTGAACCTCGGCGTCGCCGGGCTGGTGCTGGCCGGGGTGAGCGCCTCGTGGCTGGTCGCGGTGGACGCGGTGCCCGCCGCCTCGCGGCCCTACGTCGGCGGCAGCACGGACAACACGGTGCTGGACCTGCTGCTCGGCTACAACGGGCTCGGGCGGGTGCTCGGGCAGAACCACATCATGTCGCCCGGGATGACCGGCGGCGGCGGTGGCGGCGGGATGCCGGGCGGGATGCCGCCCGGCGGTGGCGGCCCCGGCG
>NZ_JAIUJZ010000095.1:0-4596 GCF_020176775.1 Saccharopolyspora sp. 6M | reverse complement strand
GCCCTCGCCGCCGTCGCCGACACCGCCCACCGCTACCGGCTCCCCACCACCCTGTTCACCGACTTCATGCGCTCCATGCGAATGGACCTGCGCATCACCGAATACCCCACCCGAGCCGCACTCGACGACTACGTCCACGGCTCCGCCGGAGTCATCGGCCTGCAAGTCCTCCCCGTCCTCGGCACCACCGGCCCCCGCGAACACGCCGCACCCCACGCCGCCGCACTCGGATTCGCCTTCCAGCTCACCAACTTCCTCCGCGACGTCGGCGAAGACCTCGACCGCGGCCGCGTCTACCTCCCCGCCGACGAACTCGCCGCCTTCGGCGTCGACACCGACCGGCTGCACTGGTGCCGCCGCACCGGACGCCCCGACGCACCCGTCCGCCGCGCCCTCAGCGACCAGGTCGCCCGCACCCGCGCCCTCTACCGCAGCGCCGAACCCGGCATCGCCCTCCTGCACCCCGCAGCCCGCCCCTGCGTGCGCACCGCACACCTGCTCTACGGCGAAATCCTCGACCTCATCGTCGAATCCGGCTACCAGGTCTTCGGCCACCGCCTCGCCGTACCCACCAGCCGACGCCTCGGCGTCGCCGCACCCCGCATGCTCACCGCACTCACCGCCCGCGCCCTGCGGAGCCGCCGATGAACCCCCGGGTCACCACCCTCTTCGACCGCGGCGGCCGCGACTACGACGCCCTCGTGGCCGCCAACCCCGGCTACCACCGCGACCTGCACCGCTCCGCCCGGCGCCTCCGCATCCCCGGCGACGGCCACGGCCTCCACCTGCTCGACCTCGGCTGCGGCACCGGCGCCTCCACCCGCGCCCTGCACCGAGCGCTGCCCGCCGCCACCATCACCGCCGTCGACGGATCCGCCCGCATGCTCGCCCGCGCCCGCGAGAAGCCCTGGCCCCCCACCGTCCGCTTCGTCCACGCCGACGCCCACGGCCTCCCCGACGCCGGCGTGCACGGCCCGTTCGACGGCATCCTCGCCGCCTACCTGCTGCGCAACCTCCCCGACCCGGACGCCGGACTCCGCCTGCTGCACGACCTGCTCCGGCCCGGAGCACCGCTGGCCGTGCACGACTACTCGCTGCCCCGGCGCCGCGCCGACCGGCTGCTGTGGCACGCCGTGTGCTGGAGCGTGATCATCCCCGCCGGGCGGTGGGTCACCGGCGACACCGCGCTCTACCGCTACCTGTGGCGCAGCGCCCTCGACTTCGACTCCCCACCGGAACTCACCGCGCGGATGCGCCGCACCGGGTTCACCGGCGTGCGCGTCGAACCCATGTCCGGCTGGCAGCGCACCCTCACCCACACCTTCCTCGGGAGGAGACCCGTTGCGTGACCCGCGCGCCGTCCGCCACCCCGCCCACCCCGGCGCCGACCGAGCAGGCACCGGCGGTCCCCGCGTCGCCGTCGTCGGCGGCGGCCGCGCCGGGCTCACCGCCGCCGCCTGCCTGAGCGACCGCGGCGCCGACGTGCTGCTGCTGGAACGCGAACCGCACCTCGGCGGACGCGTCGGCGGCTGGAGCACCACCCTCGCCGACGGCTCCGAGGTCGCGATGAACCGCGGCTTCCACGCGTTCTTCCGGCAGTACTACAACCTGCGCCGCCTGCTGCGCCGCGCCGACCCCGACCTCGCCGGGCTCGTCGCCCTCCCCGAGTACCCGCTGCTGAGCGCGGGCGGCAGCACCGACACCTTCGCCGGGCTCCCCCAGTCACCGCCGTGGAACGCGCTCGGCTTCGTCTCCCGCAGCCCCACCTTCCGCTGGCGCGACGTGCCCGGCATGGACCTGCGCGCCGCCGCCACCCTCGCCGACGTGCGGGTGCCCGGCGTCTACGCCCGGCTGGACGGGACCAACGCCGCCGACTACCTGCGCGACATCGGGTTCCCGCCCGCCGCGCGGCACCTGGCGTTCGAGGTGTTCTCCCGCAGCTTCTTCGCCCCGCCCACCGACCTGTCCGCCGCCGAGCTGGCGCTGATGTTCCACTTGTACTTCCTCGGCTCCAGCGAAGGACTGCTGTTCGACGTCGCCGCCGACTCGTTCCCCACCGCGCTGTGGGAACCGCTGCGGACGCACCTCGCAGCCCGGGGCGTGCGGTTCCGGCTCGGCACCGAGGTCGCCGAGATCTCGCACCGCGGCCCGCGCGAGTTCGCCGTGCACCCGGCGGACGGCGAGCCGGTGGCGGCCGACGCCGTGGTGCTGGCCACCGAACTCGGCGGAGCGCAGCGCGTTCTCGCCGGCTCCCCCGAACTGGCGCACCGCGCGTGGCGGGAGCGGATCGGGGGGGGGGGGGGGGGCCCCCCGGGCCGGGGGGGGCGGGGGGGGGGGGGGGGGGGGGGGGGGGCCGCCCCCCCCGCGGGGGGCCGCCCCCCCGGGGGGGGCGCGGAGGGCCGCGGGGGTGGGGCTGGCCACCGACCGGGGGGGCGCGCCGGGGGGGGGGGCCGCCCCCCCCCCCCGGGCCCCCCGGGGGGGGGGGGCGCGGGGGGGGGCGCGGCGCCCCCCACCACCGTTCCTGGTGTCCCGGTTCTGGCTGGACCGGCCGGTGCGCGCCGACCGGCACGCGTTCCTCGGCACCAGCGGGTTCGGCCCGGTGGACAACATCAGCGTGCTGGAGCGCTACGAGCACGACGCCGCCGAGTGGACCCGCGCGCACGGCGGATCCGTCGTCGAGGTGCACTGCTACGCCCTGGCGTCCGACGCGACCGTCCCGGGAATGCGGTCCCGGGTGCTCGACGAGCTGCACCGGGTCTACCCGGAGACCACCACGGCCGGGATCGTCGACGAACGCCACGAGCTGCGCGCGGACTGCCCGCTGTTCCCGCCCGGCGGGTTCGCCGCGCGGCCGACGATCACCACCCCCGAACCGGGACTGGTGCTGGCCGGGGACCACGTGCGGGTCGACCTGCCGGTGGCGCTGATGGAACGGGCCGCCACCAGCGGGATGCTCGCGGCGAACCGGTTGCTGCGACTGTGGGGGCTGCGCGGGCACGACGTGTGGAGCGTGCCGGTCGCAGGGCGCTCACCGCTGCTGCGGCTGGCCGCGCGGTTCGCCTGAGGTCCTCCTTGCGGGGCTTGTGTTTTCGTCTTCTTGGAGTACTGATTTCGGTCGACACTGAAACCATCGTGCTTAAAAAGATGCGTCGGCCGGGCGGGCCGCCGCCCCGCCGACGATCCAGGGCTCAGGCGCCGCTGCCGCCGTCGACCGGGACGCTCGCGCCGGTCACTCGAGGCCCGATCGCTGAGCAGCCACGCGGCCGCCTCCGCGCTCTCCCGCGGCTGCGCCATCCGCCCCAGCCGGCTCGTCGTCGTCACCCGTTCCACCACCCCGGGCGTCGCCGCCTCCCAGGCATCGATCATCTCCGTGGCCGTACCGCCCGGCGTGCGGATCCGGACCGCGGCGCCGGACACCGGGACTCCGCCGCGAAGAGGCCGCGGTCCTCGCGCACCTCTCCACCCGAGTACTACGTCCGGCTCGAACAAGGCAGGGCACCGCGCCCGTCGGGCGAAGTCCTCGCCGGGATCTCCGCCGCGCTGCCGCTCACCGACGCCGAATCCGACCACCTGCACGTCCTGCCGGTCCCGCGCCCAACCGGACCCGGCGGCACCGGCGCGACGTCCGGCCCGGCATCCGCGCGCTGCTCGAACGACTACCGCTGACGGCGGGCATCGTGGTGTCCGCCAGGTTCGACGTGCTCGCGTGGCATCCCGTCGTCGGGGAGGTCACGGTCGACTGCGACTCGCTCGCGCTCAGCCACCGGGACCAGCACCTCGTGCTCTACACCGCGCAGCCCGGCTCCCGCGACGCCGAAGCGCCGGCGCTGCTGGACGTGCTGGGCGCCGAGCGGTTCGACGCGGGCGAAGCCCCGCGACCGGATGACCTTCAGCCCCCGGACCGGCCGCGCAGCTCGCAGCGGCGCTCCGCGTAGGCCAGGTCGTCGCGCCACAACCGCAACGCCGCCCACCGCATCACCGGCCGCAACCCGCCCGCCGCCGCGCGGGCCAGCCGGAAACCCGGCCGCGTCGAATGCGCCACCACCGCTTCGACCACCGCCGTCGTCGGGCGCCCGGCCGAGTTCCGGCCCAGCGGCGTCGCGTGCGTCTCGACGACGCTGCCCAGGCCCTCCCCCGCCACGATGTGCATCACCACGGTGCGCGGCTCCGGGGCGGTGAACGTCGCGCGCACCGGCACCCCCACTCCCCCGGTCAGCCGGAACGACACCGCGACCTCGAACTCGTCCCGCTCCGCGTCCGGCTCGCGCAGCACCTCCAGGTTCGCGAACGAGTACGGGTGGAACCACGAGCCGTGCCACGGGTCCAACCGGTTCGCCACCACGTCCCGCGGCTCGCACACCCCCACCGCGGTGGCCACCGCGTCGACGCTGCCCCCCGCCGGCGGCCGGGTCGGCAGCACCGGCGCGGGCAGCGGCGCCACCCCCCCGGCCCCGGCCCACCGGACCCCGGCGAGCCCCCCCTCGGCGTTAGCGGGGCCCGCGGCGGGGTATCGCACTTCGCGCGGTGGTCTAGCCCGGGCGGCGGGGTCGGCGCGGGACCACTGCTGGACCGGTTCTTAGTGGCCCGGGGGGGCGC
>NZ_JAIUJZ010000094.1:0-1635 GCF_020176775.1 Saccharopolyspora sp. 6M | reverse complement strand
CCCCCCCCCGCCGGCCCCGCCCCCCCCCCCCCCCCCCCCCCCGCGGGGGGGCGGGGGGGGGGGCCCCCCCCGGCCCCCCCCCCCCCCGCGCCCCCCCCCCGGCCGCGTCCAAGCGGACCCAGGCGAGCACCCCGTCGTCGTGCGCGGGGAAGGTGCGCCAGCCCGCGGTCCCCTCCCCCAGGCACATCCCGTGCCAGCGGCACACCAGCCGTCCCTCGTGCAGCCGCGCCTCCCGCAGCGGGGCGCCCAGGTGCGGGCAGGCACCGGGGCCGACGTGCAACTCCCCTGATCCGTCGCGCCACGCCACCAGCTCCACACCGGCCACCGTGCGCCCGAACGGCCGCGACGCGGAGATCTCCCGGCTCCCGGCCAGCACGAACCAGTTCCCCGACGGCCGGGCCTGCGCGCGCCGCAGCGCGGCCGCGATCAGCTCCGGCCGCGCCTGCCGCCAGGTGCCCGGCTGCTCCGCCCAGCGCGGCGAGCGGATCCGCCGGAGCGGAAACCGCACTCCCTGCTCACCCATGCGCACTCCCGTTCGTCAGCGGTGCAGCGTAGTCCCGAGCGGCGCGGCCGGCCCGCTCCCCGCGCGGCCGCGGAACGGATTCCGCCGAACGCGCAAGGGGATTCCGTCCCCATCCGGAGGTGTACCGCCGTCGATCCGCGGGTAGAGCGGAACCGGAACACCGCCTCGTCGGAGGAGGAGCACCATGCCCGCCGGAGCGAACCGCAAGCAGGAACGGCAGTACGAGCACATCAAGCACGGCGCCGAACGGCGCGGCAGCAGCGAAGGCCGGGCCGAGGAGATCGCCGCCCGCACCGTGAACAAGGAACGCGCGCAGCAGGGCCAGGCCAAGCGGCGCAGCAAGACCTCGGTGCAGGACATCTCACCGGAGCGCCGCGGCGGACTGCGCTCCGGGAACCGCACCGGGCCGCTCGGCCGCACCAAGGCGCAGCTCTACCAGGACGCGCGCCGGGCCGGGATCGGCGGCCGTTCGAAGATGAGCAAGGCCGAGTTGGAGAAGGCGTTGTCCCGCAGCTGACTCCGGCGGCGCACGGCGGCGGGGCGTTCACCGCTCCGCGTCGTGCTGCTCGGCTATGGCGGCGGCCGCGGCCTGGACGCAGTTGCCGAGGTCCTCCGCCCCCCCCGCGGCCTGGTCGAGGGCCACGTGCGCGTCGGTGGGCCGCGCGGTTCCCGGCGTGGCGTAACGACGGGCGAGACCGTCCAGCAGCAGCGCCAGCCGGTGCCCGCGGACGGCCACGTCGAGCAGCGCGTCCCGCGCGGACAGCGCGCCCGGCTCGCCGCCGGGTTCGGTGCGGGCGTCGGGGATCGACGCGGGTTCCACCGCGCGGTCGGCGCCGTCCAGCGCCGCCCCCATCTCCTCGCGCGCGCGGACCGCTTCGTCGACCGCCGCCGCCCGGCCCGGTTCTCGACCGGTCCGGCCACCGCCGGTTGCGTCGCCTGTGCTCATCTCCGTCCCCCCGGCCGATCGCCTGCCGGAAGATCCGCCGCCGGCGCCCCGCGGGACAGCGGGGGCAGCGGACCTGACCGGCTGCGCGCGGACTACCCGGCGAGGACTTCGCCCGACGGGCGCGGTGCCCTGCCTTGTTCGAGCCGGACGTAGTACTCGGGTGGAG
>NZ_JAIUJZ010000093.1:0-23279 GCF_020176775.1 Saccharopolyspora sp. 6M | reverse complement strand
CGCGGCGGCGCGCCGCGGGGGGGGGCCCCCCCCCCCCGGGGGGGGGGGGCCCCCCCCGGGGGGGGGGGGGGGGGGGCCCCCCCCCCCCCCCCCCCCCCCCCCCCCCCCGGAACCGGGCTCAGGGTGCCTGGACGATGCCCGCGCCGATGTCGGTGGATGGCAGCGGCAGGCGCTTGGCGTTCTGCGCGAGGCGAGCCCAGAGGCCCCACGCCCGTTCCGGGTACTGCTGGGCGAGCAGCGCGGCGACGCCCGCGACGTGCGGGGTGGCCATGCTGGTGCCGCTGAGCTTCCGGTAGCGCTCCTGGCCCGGCCAGCTGGAGTACACGTCCACCCCCGGCCCGACCACGTCGACCTGGCCGATCTGATCCACCGTGCCGGAGGAGAAGTCGGCGACCGCGCCCTGCTCGTCCACCGCGCCGACGGCGAGGATCGACGGGCAGTTCGCCGGGTGCCCGACCGGCGCGATCGCTCCCGCCGACCGCTGGCTCTCGTTGCCCGCGGCGGCCACGATGAGCGTGCCGCGCTCGATGGCGCGCCGCGCCACGCGTTCGAACGCCTCGGAGAACGGCTGCCCCGGTTCGGTCGGCGCGCCCAGCGACATCGACACCACCGAGCAGCCGTTGGAGATCGCCCACTGGATGCCGGACAGGATCCCGCTGTCCCCGCCGGATCCCTCGTCGCTGAGTACCTTGCCCGCGTAGATCGACGCCTCGGACGCGATGCCGTAGCCCGGGCCGGACTGGGTGCTGCGCGGTCCGCAGGCGGTGCCGATGCAGTGCGTGCCGTGGCCGTGCCCGTCGTGGGCGTCCTGCCCCTCCACGAAGGACCCGGTGACGACGTCCCGGCCGGCGAAGTCGGGGTGCTGCTCGTCGAAGCCGGTGTCGAGCACGGCGACCCGAATGCCCTTGCCGGTGGGCGTGCTCTGGTCGGCCCGGACGGCGCGCAGGCCCCAGGTGACTTCGGCGTCGGCGGCGGGTTGCGGGGATCCGATGGCGAAGACCCGGCGCTCTGCTTCGATCGCCGCCAGCGGGGTGCCGCGTTCGCGCACCGAGTTCTGCAGCGCGGTGAACTGCTCCGGGTCGGCGTCGACGAGCGCGACGCCGAGTTCGTGCAGCACGACGCCGCCTGCGCCGCTGAACAGCGCTCCGGGCGCGGCGCCCGCGGCGTCGGCGGTGCTGGCGGTGCGGATACCGGCGAGCCGGTTGAGTTCCCGGGCACCGAGCACCGTCGCGTCGTCCTCCAGCAGGACCAGGTAGCGGCCGGTGGTTCCACTCTCGGCTGCGGTCATGATCGCCCCCTTGCTCTCGGTGAAACGTGCCCCTTGAGGTAACTCCCGTCCCACCCGTCCCGGCAAGACGCCGGTCGTGTGCGGATGATCCCCCGTTTTTCCCTTGCACAGCGGGAAATTCACCCTCACCCACCGTGCCGGGTGACCCCTGATCGGCGAGCACGACACGGAGAGTTCCGTTCCGAACCGGAGGAGTTCCGCTCGACCGGTGGCGCCGGGGTTCCGGCGGCCCGCCCGTTCGTCGCACACTGGGGGCCGCGGAGCGCGAGTCCCTCCGCCGCCGGGGCGGCGGACCACACCAACGAGGTGGCGCATGGACAGCACGACCGAGAACGTGATCATCGTGGGTGTCGACGGGTCCGAGCCGTCCCGCGCGGCCCTGCGCTGGGCGATGCGGCAGGCCGAGCACACCGGCGCCGCGGTGCGCGCCGTGGTCGCCTGGGAATACCCGGCGTTCTATAGCTGGGAGGGCGGGCCGATGCCGCCGGACGACTTCCAGCAGGCCGCCGAGCGGAACATGCACGACGCGGTGGACGCGGTGACCGGGCCGGGCAGCGCGGTGGAGCGCGTGGTGGTGCACGGGCACTCCGCGCAGGCGCTGCTGGAGGCCGCCGACGGCGCGGAGCTGCTGGTGGTCGGCAGCCGCGGCCACGGCGGCTTCTACCGCACCCTGCTGGGCTCGGTGAGCCAGCGCTGCGCGGTGCACGCGAAGTGCCCGGTGGTCATCGTCCGCGAATGAGGGCTCCGGCCCGCGCCGCGAAAACCGCTTTCCCCGCGCGACGCAGACCCGTAGCGTCGGCCCGCGTGAACGACGAGAAGATCCTGGTCACCGGCAGTGCAGGCCACCTCGGGGAGGCGCTGGTGCGCGGCCTGCGCGCCGAAGGCCGCGACGTGGTGGGGCTGGACCTGCTGCCGTCCCGGTTCACCACGGCCACCGGCTCGATCACCGATCGGGAGCTGCTGCGCCGCTGCCTGGACGGAGTCACCGGCGTGCTGCACGCGGCGACGCTGCACAAGCCGCACGTCGGCTCGCACGACCGGCAGGCGTTCGTGGACACCAACGTCGGCGGGACGCTCGCGCTGCTGGAGGAATCCGTGGCCGCGGGGGTGCGGAGATTCGTGTTCACGAGCAGCACCAGCGCGTTCGGCCGCGCGCTGACCCCGGCACCGGGCGAGCCCGCGGCGTGGATCACCGAGGACGTGGTGCCGGTGCCGCGCAACGTCTACGGCGTCACCAAGATCGCCGCCGAGCAGGTCTGCGAACTGGTGCACCGCGACCACGGGCTGCCGGTGGTGGTGCTGCGCACCTCCCGCTTCTTCCCGGAGGACGACGACCGCGAGGACGTCCGCACCGCCTACGACGGGCTCAACGCGAAGGTCAACGAGCACCTGTACCGGCGGGTGGAGCTGCAGGACGCGGTGGACGCGCACCGGCTGGCGCTGGCGCGGGCCCCGCAGCTCGGGTTCGGCCGCTACATCATCAGCGCCACTCCCCCGTTCTCCCCGCAGGACGCGGCGCTGCTGCGGACCGACGCCCCCGAGGTGGTGCGGCGGCTGTTCCCCGACCAGGAGGCGGAGTACGCGCGGCGCGGCTGGCGGATGTTCCCCTCGCTGGACCGGGTGTACGCCAACGACCGGGCCCGTGCGGACCTCGGCTGGACGCCGCGGTGGGACTTCCGGCACGTGCTGGACCTGCTGCGCGCGGACGAGGACGTCCGCAGCCCGCTGACCAGGGCGGTCGGCGCGAAGGGCTACCACCCGTACCCGCACGGGGTCTACACCCGGTCCTGACGGGGCGCGGTTCCCCGGCGGTCAGAGACCCTTGAAGGGGTGGGCGGTGGCGACGAGGACGGCGGTCTCGCCCGGCGCGATGCGGCCGGATCCGTGCAGCCGGTGCAGCGCGGGGAGCACCAGGGCGCTGGCCCCTTCGAGCAGAATCCCGTGCCGCGCCAGCCGTTCCGCGGCCGCTGCGGCCCCGTCGGCGACGACCGGATCTCCCCCGGATTCCGCCAGCACCCGCTGCGCTTGCACCGTGGTGGAGCCGCCGCCGATCGACGGGGCACCGGTGGCCGTCCCCGGGAAGGAGTCGTGCACGCTCGCGCCCGCGCGGACCGCGCTCAGCCGCGGGAACGGTTCGACCAGGTGCACCCGGGGGCCCGGCCGGTCGTGCCGCCGCGCCGCCTCCTGCAACCCGAGGTGCGCGCCGAAGGCGAGGTCGCCGCGCGCGGTCGGCAGCAGCACGTGCTCCGGGACGCGGCCGAGGCCGTCCACCACCTCCCAGCCGAGCGGTCGCATCGCGTCCACGCCGAACGGGCTGCTGCCCACGGCGGGCCGCACGTAGTTCGTCACCGCGAGCCGACCCGGATCGGCGGCGCGGTCGCGGACGAAGTCCCAGCGCTGCTCGGCGGCCTCGAACACGTGCAGCCGCGCGCCGGTGGCGCGCACCGCGTCGACGATCGGGGCGGGCACGGCGGTGGTGACGGCGAGGTCGCACTCCAGCCCGTAGAGCGCGGCGTAGGCGGCCAGCGACACCGCGGCGTTGCCGGAGGACGCGGCCACGACCCCCGCGCAGCCCGCCGCGGCGGCCCGGCCGACCGCGCCCCAGCTGAACCGGTCCTTGTGCGAACCGGTCGGGTTCGCGGCCTCGTTCTTCACCCACACCTCGACGCCGTCCGGGGCGAGCTCGGCGGGCAGCGGGAACAGCGGGGTGCCGCCTTCGCCGAGGGTGCGGGCGCCGCGCAGCGGCAGCTGCCCGAACGGGTCCCCGTCGTAGCGGCAGCGCAGATTCGCCGGGGTGCCGCGCTCCAGGCAGTCCGGGCAGCCGGCGGTCAGGTCGCCGACGGGGTGCGAGCGCCCGCAGCCGAGGCAGTCGAGCGCGACGAGGCGTTCGTTCGTGGTCACCTGCGGGGCGTGCGGCATGGGCGTGCTCACGATCGTGCGAACCGGACGGAGGATCACCGCGCACCCTAGCTTCCCCGGTTCGCCGCGCGGACCGGTCCCGAACGGCCCGGTCGAGCGGCCGACCGGGCCGTTCCGCCGGCACGATCAGGCGACTTCGGCCGCCGGGGAGTCGCCGAGGACCTCGCCCCGGGCGTCGAGCGCCTGCACGCCGACGAAGGCGGCGTCGCCGGGCACGTCCACCCGGGTCTCGAAACCGGTGCGCGGCACGTCCTGCACGGGCGCGAGGTTCGCCTCGCCCGGCCCGGTCAGCACCCGCCACGCGGCGACCTCGGTGGCCCCGTTCCAGCTGGCGTACACGCTGGTGACGCCGTCCCCGGCCTGCCCGGCCACGGCGGGCCGGTCCAGCGGCCTGCCGACCCACGAGGACCGGAACGCGCGGTACGAGGTGATGGAGTCGACGAACTTGCCGTGGAACAGCACCTCGCCGTCGCCGTCGAACTCGGTGAAGTACGGCTCCCCGCCCCAGCCGACGAACAGGTGGCCCTCGTCGAGCAGCTGGGTGTTGCCCTGGTTCGGCGCGAGCAGTCCCTCCGGGCTCTCGTGGCTGCGCCGCACGGTCGCGGTGCGCGCCTGCTCGTCGACGTCGAGCACGAGCGCCCGCGAGCGCCCGCGACCGGGTGCGGCGGCGGCGTTGTCGAACAGGCTGATCGTGCCGTCCTCGCGGCGCCTGCAGTCGTGCTGCCAGGCGAACGCGGCGTCCGGCCCCATCTCGAAGTCGCTCTTCTTGCCGTTGAGCCGCCAGGTGACCTCGCCGGTGCCGCGGTCGATGCGGTAGACGGCGTGCGTGCAGCGGGCGGAGACGAGCAGCGCGTCGCCGTCCTCGCAGACCGCGTTGAGGTGGATGTAGTCGAACCACTCCTCCGGGTCCGCGGGTACCGGGTAGAAGGATTCCTCGATGGCGACGTGCTCCAGGCTGTGCCACTCGAACAGCAGCTCGCCGCCGGCGATGTCGATCTCCTGCACGACGCCTTCGAGCACCTTCGCGTTCGCCGCGCCGCCGACGGGTGTGGTGTCGGCGCGGACCTCGGTGTAGACGATGATCAGCGCGGTGCCGCGCGGGGTGATCACGAACTCGTGCATGTCGCCTTCGAGGCCGTTGGCGGGCCGCACGGTCGCGATGCGCTGGTAGCTCTCGTCGAGGATCGCGAACTGCCCGGTGCCGAAGCCCGGCGGGACGTGGATGGCGCCTTCCCAGAAGGTCAGCACCGGTTTCTCCTGGTACTGCTGCACCTGCATGTCGGCGATGACGCCCTCGGCGGGGTGCGAGAACCACACCGGTTGCCCCAGGTCGTCCATGATCAGCGCGCCGGGCTGGAAGTCGGCGCGCCGGGCGGCGGCCGCGGGGTCGAGCTTGTTCGCCCCGGCCGGGGTGAGCAGCACGTGGCCGGGCCGGACGCCGGCGGCGGGGGTGCTGATGGCGACCTGCGGCGGGTTCAGGTCGGGGCGGCTCACGAAGGTGTGGCCGGCGCGCGTCCCGGCGCGGGGCGCGGGTGCGGCCGCTGCGGCGGCGGTCGCGGCGGTGCCGGTGCTCACCAGGGCGGGGACGGCGGAGGCGGCGGCGAGCATCCGCAGCACGCTGCGGCGGCCCCCCGGGCGGGGGGGGGGCGCCCGCGGGCGGGTCCTCGGTGGGGGGGGGGGGGGGGGGGCGCGGGGCCGCGGCACCGCGGGCCGGGTCAGGCGTTGCTGAACGGGGAGGGGAACTTCCCTTCGCTCCGGACCTGCTCGGCGAGGTCGCGGATGGAGGCGCTGTCGTTGACGTGCGGGAAGTCCTCGGCCGGGACCGGCACGTCGAGGAACTCGCACAGCGGCTCCCAGCCCTGGCCGGGCTGGTACTCCAGCAGCCGGTCGGCGGGGACGGTGGCGCGGACTTCGGCGTTGTGCCGCTCGAACACCTCGATGGCGTGCGCGCGGTCCTCGAAGCGGCCGTCGAAGGTGCCGTTCCAGATCATTTGCTCGATGGTGGGGCGCAGCTTCGTGGTGAACGTGTCGTCCGAGTCGCCCGGCGGGTCCTGCACGAACTGGTAGATGGTGTCGTAGGTGCTGTCGTACCAGCGCTGCGGGTCGCGGGTGGTGAGCAGGACCTTCGCGTCCGGGTAGGCCTCCATCAGCTCGCGCCAGAACGTGCAGCCCGGCCAGTCCACAGTGGACCGGTAGCCGCCGAGGACCTGGTCCCAGTCCACCGGCCCGTCCAGCGCGCGGGCCCAGTCCCGCATCCGCTCGGGCTCCGCGATGACCTCGAACATGTGGTAGCACGGCCCGAAGCCGAGGTGCTCCAGCGCCGCCTTCATCGACGCGGTCCCGGTGCGGCCGAAACCGGCTCCGATGATCTTCACCATGGTGCTGCTCCTAGTCGTGCTCGCTTCTTTCCGATGGCGCCTCCCGGCGCCGGGTCTCACCGCGCCTCGGTGATCATCACGGCGCCGACGGTGGCGTGCATGGCCTCGTCGACCAGCAGGCCGCCGCCGGTGAGCCGGTTGCGCTCGTAGGGATCGCAGAACACCGGCTGCGCCAGCCGCAGGCCGACCTCGCCGATGTCGTTGAGGCCCAGCTCCGCGGCCGGTTCGCGGTGCAGCGTCGTCACGTCCACCCGGTGGTGCACCGCGGTGACCAGGGCCTTGACCGTGCGCGTGGTGTGCTTGAGCAGCAGCCGCGTTCCGGGCCGCAGCACCGGGTTCGCCGCCATCCAGCACACCCGGGCGGTCAGCTCGGTCGCCGCCGCCGGCGGGGCGTCCGGGGCGCACAGCAGGTCGCCGCGCCCCACGTCGATCTCGTCGGCCAGCCGCACCGACACCGACTGCGGCGCCCTGGCCTCGGCGAGCGCCCCGTCCGCGGTGTCCACCGCGGTCACCCGAGTGCGCAAGCCCGAGGGCAGGTGCAGCACCTCGGCGTCCTCGTGCACCGAACCGCCGCTGATCTGGCCCGCGTAGCCCCGGTAGTCCCGCTCGGGCGCGCGGATCACGTACTGCACCGGCAGCCGGAAGTCCCCGGCCGCGCGGTCGTCCTCGATGTGCACCCGCTCCAGGTGCTCCAGCAGCGACGGGCCCTCGTACCACGGCATCCGGTCCGAGCGGTGCACCACGTTGTCGCCGCGCAGCGCCGAGATCGGGATCGCGGTGACCTCGGGCAGCTCCAGCTCCGCGGTGAACCGGGCGAACTCCGCGGTGATCGCCGCGAACACCTCGTGGTCGTGGTCGACGAGGTCCATCTTGTTCACCGCCAGCACCAGCCGCGGCACCCGCAGCAGCCCGGCCAGCACCGCGTGCCTGCGGCTCTGCTCGGTGAGCCCGTTGCGGGCGTCGACCAGCACGATCGCCAGGTCCGCGGTGGAAGCCCCGGTGACCATGTTCCGGGTGTACTGGGCGTGCCCGGGCGTGTCGGCGATGATGAACGCGCGGTGCGCGGTCTCGAAGTACCGGTGCGCCACGTCGATCGTGATGCCCTGCTCGCGCTCCGCGCGCAGGCCGTCGGTGACCATCGCCAGGTCCAGCCCGTCGTCGCCGCGCTCGCGGCCGACCAGCTCCAGCATCTCCAGCTGGTCGGCCAGCAGCGAGCGGGAGTCGTGCAGCAGCCTGCCGATCAACGTGCTCTTGCCGTCGTCGACGGCCCCGGCGGTGGCGAACCGCAGCAGGCTGTCGGCGGGGGCGAAGCTCCGTTCCTCCGCATCGGTGGGCAGGCTCATCAGAAGTACCCCTCTCGCTTGCGGTCCTCCATGGACGCCGCGCTCGCGCGGTCGTCGGCACGGGTCTGGCCGCGTTCGGTGACCTTCGTGGCGGCGATCTCGGCGATCACCTCGGCGACCGTGGACGCGGTGGACGGCACCGCCCCGGTGCAGGTCATGTCGCCGATGGTGCGGAACCGCACGGACTTCTCGGTGAGCACCTCGTCCGGATCGCGGTGCACGAACGGGTTGTCGGCGAGGTACATGCCGTCGCGTTCGAATACCTTCCGCCGGTGCGCGAAGTACAGCGCGGGAAGCTCCACGCCGTCCTGGTCGACGTAGGTCCAGATGTCGCGCTCGGTCCAGTTCGACAGCGGGAACGCGCGCACGTTCTCCCCCGGGCCGATCAGCCCGTTGTAGAGGTTCCACAGCTCAGGGCGCTGGTTGCGCGGATCCCACTGGCCGAAGGCGTCGCGGAAGGACAGCATCCGCTCCTTCGCGCGGGCCCGCTCCTCGTCGCGGCGGGCGCCGCCGAACAGCGAGTCGAACCGGTGCTCGGCGATGGCGTCGAGCAGCGTCACCGTCTGCGCCCGGTTGCGGCTGGCGCCGCGGCCCTCCTGCTCGACGACGCGGCCCGCGTCGATGGAGTCCTGCACGGACGCGACCACCAGCCGCACGCCGAGCTCGGCGGCGCGGCGGTCCCGGAACTCCAGCACCTCCTCGAAGTTGTGGCCGGTGTCCACGTGCAGCACCGGGAACGGGATCGGGGCGGGCCAGAACGCCTTCTCGGCCAGCCGCAGCAGCACCGCGGAGTCCTTGCCGCCGGAGAACAGCAGCGCGGGCCGGTCGAACTCGGCGGCGACCTCGCGGATCAGGTGCAGCGCCTCGGATTCGAGGACGTCCAGGCGGGACAGGGCGCGTCGGGCGGGCATCAACTGCTCCCCTCGGGAGGTGTTCCAGGTGCGGCGGCCACCGCCGCCAGCAGCGGTTCGGCCAGTTCGGGGCGGCAGACCAGCAGGTCCGGCAGCCACGGGTCGGGTCGGTCGTAGACGAGCGGCGAGCCGTCGAGGCGGCTGGTGTGCAGCCCGGCGGCCCGGGCCACGCCGATCGGGGCGGCGCTGTCCCACTCGTACTGGCCGCCCGCGTGCAGGTAGGCGTCGACCTCGCCGCGGACCACCGCGCTGATCTTGGCGCCTGCCGAGCCCATCGGGACGGTCTCGGCACCGAGCGCGGTGGCGACGGCGGCGACGAACTCCGGCGGGCGGCTGCGGCTCACCGCGATGCGCGGCGGCCCGCCGTGCGCGGCCGGGACCCGCGGCGGGCTGCCGGTGCCGAGCACCAGGCCCGCGGCGGGCAGCGCCACGGCGGCGGCCCGCACCTGGTGCTCCGCGGCGAGCGCCACGTGCACGGCCCAGTCGGGGCGGTCCGGTTCGGAGAACTCCCTGGTGCCGTCGAGGGGATCCACGATCCACACCCGGCCGCCGCCGGAGCGCTCGGGACCCGCGGTGCCGTGCTCGGAGAGCACCGCGTCCTGCGGGCGCTGCTCGGCGAGCGCGGCCAGCAGCAGTTCGTGCGCGGCGGCGTCGCCCTCGTCGCCGAGCACCTTGCCGTCCACTTCGGACCGGCGGCGCGCGCGCAGCTCCAGCAGACACCGCCCGGCCTCGTCCGCCAGCCGCGCGGCCAGCTCGTGATCGTCCGCCTTCACCCGGTTCCTCCTTCGGCGCCGGCATCGATCCGCTCCCCCGCCGGGGCCGGCGCCCGACCGCGGGAGAACCATCCGGACGACACCGCCGCGGCGGCGAGCGCGACCAGCCCGGCGAGCGCCGCCGCCACCGCCGCCCCCGTTCCGGCCAGCATCGCCCCGCTGGCGGCGAGCATGCCGCCCAGCAGCACCCGGACGGGCCGGTCCGGGATGCGCGCCGACAGCAGTGATCCGGCGAGCACCCCGGGCAGCGAACCGGCCAGCAGCGAGCCCACCAACCCGAGGTCGACCTGGCCGTGCAGCAGGTGGCCCAGCGCGGCGACCAGCACCAGCGGCACGGCCTGCACCAGGTCGGTGCCGACCAGCCGCGCCGAGCTCATCGCCCGGTCCAGCAGCAGCAGGCACACGATGACGATGGACCCGGAACCGACCGAGGTGGTGCCGACGACGAACCCGGCGGCCGCGCCCAGCAGCACGGCGGGGACCGGCCGGATTCGCGGTGCCGCACCGGACGCCGGACGTCCGCGGTCCAAACGCATCCGCACCACCAGGGTCACCGCGGCGAGCAGCACCGCGGCCGCGCTCACCCCCTTGAGCACCGCGCCGGTGCCCGCGCCGAGCCGGCCCGCGAGCAGCGAACCGAGCAGCGCGCACGGCAGCGAGCCCAGGCACAGCAGGCCGACCGTCGGCAGGTGAGCGGTGCGCCGCCGCAGGTGCACGGCCGCGCCCACCGGTTTCATCACCGCGCCCGCCACCAGGTCGGTGGACACCGCGGCCAGCGGCGGCACGCCGAACACGACGGTCAGCAGCGGCATCGTGAGGGCACCGCCGCCCATCCCGGTCAGGCCGACCAGCGATCCGGTCAGCAGACCGGTCAGGGTCACTCCGAGGTCCACGAGCGCACCCAGCCCCGTTCCCGCAGCAGCGCCACGACCCGGGCGACGGCTTCGTCCTGGGACAGCCCGGAGGTGTCCAGCGCCAGGTCGGCGTCGGTGGGCGGCTCGTAGGGCGCGGACACGCCGGTGAACTCGGGCAGCGCCCCG
Organism: Saccharopolyspora sp. 6M; assembly: GCF_020176775.1. NCBI lineage: Bacteria > Bacillati > Actinomycetota > Actinomycetes > Pseudonocardiales > Pseudonocardiaceae > Saccharopolyspora > Saccharopolyspora sp. 6M. Next base: position 12,627 of record NZ_JAIUJZ010000093.1, on the reverse strand, counting down.
GCCCGCGCCTTGCGGTACAGGCCCTTGCGGTCGCGGCGTTCGCACTCGCCGAGCGGGGTGGCGACGTGCACCAGCAGGAACCCGCCGCAGTCGGACACCATGCGGCGCACCGCGTCCCGGTCGGCCGCGTAGGGCGCGATGGGCGCGCAGATCGCCGCGCCGCCGTGCCGGGTGACCTCGGAGGCGACGAACCCGATGCGGCGCACGTTGCGGCTGCGGTCGGCGGCGGAGAACCCGAGGCCTTCGCAGAGGGTCCGGCGCACCACGTCCCCGTCCAGCAGCGTCACCGCCCGGTGGTCGTGCTGGCTGAGCTCGTCGCGCAGCGCGCGGGCCAGGGTGGACTTGCCCGCCCCGGACAGGCCGGTGAACAGCACGGTGAAGCCGCGTTCGGCCAGCGGCGGGTGCAGCCTGCGCTGGTGTTCGGCGATCGCCGGAGTGGTGAACCAGGACGGCAGCGGGGCGCCCTCGTCGAGGCGGGCGCGCAGCTCCTCGGCGCCCAGGCCGCCGCGCCCGCAGCCGGGTTCGACCCGCTCGGCGCGGATCCAGGCGTCGGCGGAGTCGCGGACCAGTTCGGGCGGAGCGACCACGGTGATCGGCGAGTCCTCGACCGGGTCGGCGGTGACCAGGTGGGTGGCACCGTAGGCGGCGGCGACCTGCGCGGCCAGCGCCGCGTCGGCCTTCGGGTCGGGCCGGCGGGCCAGCGGGACCGGCACGACCGCGGTGCCCGCGGGCAGCTGCGGGCGGGCGGCGAGCAGGGCCTGCACCAGCAGTTCCGGGCGCGGCCCGGTCATCCGGGGCAGCAGCAGCACGTGCCCGTCGAACTCGGCGGCGAGTTCGCGCAGCTGCGCGAGTTCGCGGTGGTGCAGCGGGGCGTCGGCGACGACGCCGAGCACTGGCCCGGCGGGCAGGTCCGCGCGGACCTCGGCGGCGGGCGGGCGCATCCGGCGCAGCGCTCCGGCGGGGTCGGCCGCGGCGCGCAGCTCTCCGGCGGCGAAGCAGGTGGTGCCGTCGGACCAGGGATCGTCGTTGCGCAGCACCGCGACCGGGGCGCCTTCGGCGTCGCGCAGCTCGATCCGGGGCGCGTCGGCGAGGTCGGCGGGCACCGGCAGCACGATCGGCGCGGGCCACGGGGTGCCGTCCAGCAACCGGCGCCGGGTGCGCACCGAGTCGACGTCGGCGGCGCCGAGGAATCCGGTCAACGGCCCGAAGGCACCGTCCAGCAGCAATTCCACATCGGACAGTTCAGCGGGTTCGGGGGTCCAGCCCGGGATCGTCCCGTCAGGGCCGGGACATTCAGGCTCCGCTCTGCTCGCGCTCACACGCACCTCTGTCCGCTGGTCGGGGCCGACTTGATGCATACCGTGCCGAAGTGGGATCGACGGGTGAACCCCGGTGTCCACTTCTCGCCACATCGCATTTTTCCCACCGCACCGGCACATTTCCAGCCTTGATGAATCGCCGATTCCGGCATTGTTCGCGAACTTCACCGGTCGTTTCGGGACTCCGCGCGGGGCAGCGTCGAGCGGAACGTGCGCTGCCCCGGCCCCAGCTCGAACACGCCGTGCCCGTCGCGGACCAGGTCCGCTCCGGCGGTGCGGCCGGGCACGTGCACCTCGGCGGTGGTGTTCGGCGGGATCCGCACGGCGAGGGTGAATTCGCGGCCGTCGCGGCACCAGCGGGACTCGACCCGGCCCGCGGGGGTGGTGTGGTGGCCCTCGACCCGGCGCAGGTCGCCCACGACCTTGGGCCGGATGCGCAGCCGCCGGAAGCCGGTGGAGCCCGGCGCCTGGTCGAGGCCGGCGAGTCCGGTGTGGAACCACTCGTCGAGCTGGGTCAAGATCATGTGGTTCAGCGAGTTGCGCAGGTCCCACTGCTCCGGAACCGTGCTGAGCCCGCCCGGGTTCGCCGGGGTGTCCCGGAAGAACTCGCCGTAGCCCGCGTCCTGGTGCAGCGCCTCCCACAGCAGCTCGTCGCGGTCGGCGTCGCGCAGCACCCGCACCACCGGCCCGAGCCCGAGGTGCCCGGCGCGCAGCAGCGGGCCGCCGGACCCGCGGACGCGTTCGACCAGCGCGGCCAGCACCCGCGGGCGTTCCGACACGGGCACGATCCCGGCGTCCAGCGGCATCGCCTGCGCCGCCTGCGTCGCGCCCCGCTCGGTCCCGTCGCCGCTGTAGCAGCCGAGGTCGGGCAGGTAGAACCGCTCGTGGAAGGCGCGGGCGATGTCCTCGGCCAGCGCGCCGTACTCGCGCGCGTCCGCGGGGTTCCCCAGCGCCGCGGCCACGTCCGCCATGGCGCGGGCGGTGGCGTGGTAGCCCCAGGTGCCGGTGAGCTCGCCCGCGGTCTCCTCCGCCGCCACCCAGTCGCCGAGCTCGCCGACGACCAGGTGCCGGTGCGCCTTGCGGCGCCGCAGGTAGTCCAGGTAGGCCGTCATGGCCGGGTAGTGCCGCGCCATCGTCTCGGCGTCGTCGTAGAGCCGGTGCAGCAGCCACGGCACCAGCACGATCGCGTTGCCCCAGTTGACCTCGTCGCCGAACCGGTCCCGGTAGCCCCAGTCGTAGACGGGCGCCTTCAGCGCCACGTTGCCCACGTCGGGCCCGCGCCCGGACTGCCCTTCGGCGAGGTGCCGCTGCATCGTCGGCAGGTAGGCCGCGAGGTCGAAGTGCCGGGACAGCACGCCCATCGGGTGCGTGTAGTCGGCGCCGTAGGCCAGCTTCTCCCGGCCGGGGCAGTCGGTGAGCACCGACATCAGGTTCGAGGCGACGGAGAAGTGCGCCATCCGGTGCAACCGGTCCACCCGCTCGTCGGAGGTGCGCACCGACCCGGCGCGCGGCGCGTCGGCCCGCAGTTGCAGCCCGACGACCTCGGGACGCACCTCGGGCGGCGCGGTGACCTCCACGAAGCGCATCGCGAAGTACTGGAAGGAGGGCTGCCAGGTCTCCCCACCGGGCAGGCCCGCGGCGGTGTAGGTGTGCAGCACGTCGGTGCCGCGCCGGTCGTTGCGCACGGAGGTCTGGTCGACGGAACCGTCGGGGACCAGCGACTCGCCGGGCCGCAACGTCACCTCGGTGCCCGCCGGGACTTCGGGCAGCCGCAGCCGCGGCCAGCCCGCGAGGTTCTGCCCCAGGTCGAACACCCGGCGTCCCGGTTCGAGCTCGCGCACCCGCACCGGCCGCCACTCGCGCACGACCCGCACCGGCTGCGCCCGGCGCCACACGAGTTCGGTGCCGCCGTTCGGCGGCGTGGTGCGGATCGCGTCGACCCACCCGGTCGGCTCGCCGTCGCGGCGGGTCGCGGCCGCGGTGTGGTCGGCACCGGGCTCGTCCCAGCCGGGTTGGGCGCGGCGGGCGTCGTGGTCGGTGCCGGAGAACCAGTTGTCGGTGATCGCGGGCCCCAGCGCGGTGCGCCAGTCCGGTCCGCTGACGATGTCGCGCCGCCCGTCGGGCCCGGTCAGCTCCAGGCGGGCGATCAGCCGCGGGGACACCGCGGCGCCGGCGGTCGGTTCCCACTGCGCCACCGGGTCGCCGGAGCCTTCGACGGGTGCGCCCGCGGGGTGCCGGTGCTCCAGCGGCGGGGTGATGATCAGCCCGTGCTCGTCGGCGGCGACGACCTGCCTGCTCTCCCAACGATCGCGGGTGCCGATGGTGACGGTCCCGCCGATGGGGTGGCCACCCGGGTCCGGGACGCGGATGCGGTCGGCACCGGGGTGCGCGGGAACCAGCAGCTCGCCGCGCGCCGGTTCGGTGCTGGTCCACCACGAGTAGGGGTCGCGCGCGCCGCCGCGGGTGCCGTACCGGTGCACGTGCGCGGTGCCGTGGCCGAGCGCCACGCCGAGCACGTTCTCCCCTGGCAGCAGGAGTTCCCGCACGTCGTGCACCCGGTGCTCGGCGGAGCGCTGGTAGTTCGAGTTCCCGGGGGCCAGCACCTCGTCGGTCACCGGCCGCCCGTTGAGGGTCGCCGCGTGCACGCCCAGCCCGCACAGGTGCAGCCGGGCGGCGCTGATCGGCCCGCACGTGGTGAACGCCTTCGCGAAGATCGGCAGCGGATCGCCGGGCCCGCGGTCCGGGTGCGCGATCCAGCTCGCCGTTCCCCAGTCGCGGCGGGTGAGCAGCCCGAGCTCCCACTCGCAGCGCTCGCTCCACGGGGACCAGCGCTCGTGCTCGTCGCGGACCCGCACCCGCCAGCGCAACCGCTGCCGCGCGGCGGGTTCCGGACCGCCGCAGCGCACCCGCGCGCGCCCGGACTCGACCACGCCGCTGTCCCACCAGGTCCGGCCGTCCGGATCGGTGACCTCGACCTGGAAGGCGGTCTGCAGGCCGCCGGGTTCCGCGTCCTCCGCGGCGAACCCCCAGCTGAGCACCGGGTGCCGGTCGTCGACGCCGAGCAGCGGCCCGGTGCGGCCGTCGACGCGGAGGCGTTCCGGGCGGATTCCGGTCATCGGCTGCTCCAGCGCGGTCGTAGGCCGCTCTCGTTCTACGCACCGCGGCACCGGCCGTCAACAGTCCACAGTGGACGGCTGCCCGAGGTGGCGCGGCCGCCTATCCTCGGTGCGTCGGCCGGACGACGGCCGCGGAGAGGACCGCATGACCAGCACCGACGGCAATCCCACCGCCACCATCCCGCTGGCGAGCCGCACCGGCCGGTGGATCATCGCGGGCACCATCCTCGGCTCGGGCGTGGCGTTCCTGGACGGGTCGGTGGTGAACGTGGCGCTGCCCGCCATCGGCCGGGACACCGGCGGCGGGTTCGCGGTGCTGCAGTGGGTGCTGGACGCGTACCTGCTCACGCTGAGCGCGTTGCTGCTGCTCGGCGGGGCGCTCGGCGACCGCTACGGGCGGCGGCGGGTGTTCCAGATCGGGCTCGTGGTGTTCACCCTCGCCTCCCTCGGCTGCGGGCTCGCGCCCAGCGGGGAGCTGCTGATCGTGGCACGGCTGCTGCAGGGCGTCGGCGGGGCGCTGCTCGTGCCGGGCAGCCTCGCGCTGATCAACTCCACCATCCGGTCCGAGGACCGCGGCCGGGCGGTGGGCACCTGGGCCGGCCTGACCGGGGTGTCCTCCGCGCTCGGGCCGTTCATCGGCGGGTGGCTGGTGGACGCGGCGTCCTGGCGCTGGGTGTTCTTCATCAACGTGCCGCTGGCCGCGCTCGCCCTGCACGTCACCGCCCGGCACGTGCCGGAGACCCGCAGCGGGCGGCCCGGCTCGCCCGACCTCGCCGGGGCCGCCACGATCACGCTCGGCCTGGCCGGGGCGATCTACGCGCTGATCGAGCTGCCCGCGCGCGGCTGGAACCCGGTCACCATCGCCGCGCTGGTCGTCGGGGTCGCCGGGCTGGTCGCGTTCCCGCTGCTCGAACACCGCGGGCGGAACCCGATCCTGCCGCTGAACCTGTTCGCCTCCCGTCAGTTCACCGGGGCGAACCTCACCACGTTCACCGTGTACGCGGCGCTCAGCGGCGCGCTGTTCCTGCTGTCGTTGCAGCTGCAGCAGACCCTCGGCTACTCGGCGCTTCGCGCCGGGGTGGCGACGCTGCCGATCACGGTGATCATGCTGCTGATCTCCGGGCGGATGGGTGCGCTGGCGCAGCGCACCGGGCCGCGGTTGCCGATGACGATCGGGCCGTTCGGGTGCGCGGCCGGCCTGGCGCTGCTGACCTGGGCCCAGCCGGGCTCGACCTACCTCACCGGGGTGCTGCCCGGGGTGCTCGTGTTCGGGCTGGGCCTGTCGGTGACCGTGGCGCCGCTGACCTCGGCGGTGCTCGCCTCGGTGACCGCCGATCGTGCCGGGGTGGCCTCCGGGGTGAACAACGCGATCTCCCGCCTCGCCGGGCTGGTCGCGGTGGCGGTGCTGCCGCTGGTCGCGGGGATGACCGGGCCCGGGGACACCGTCGCCGACGGGTTCGGGTTCGCCATGCTGGTCTCGGCCGGGGCGTTCGTGCTCGGCGGCGTGCTGTTCTGGTGCACGATCGGCGCCCGCCGCCTCGCGGTCGAACCGATGCCGCTGCCCGGGGTGCAGCAGGCCTGCCAGGACCCGTGCACCTGCACCGACGCCCACCGCTGACCCGCCCCGCCCGACCTGCTCGGCCGGGCGGGCGCCGGAAGGTCAGCTGACCCGGTCGAAGGTCCACTGGTGCGGTGGTCGCGCGACCAGGTGCGGCGGCGGGGTCGGCAGCCGCGGCGGGTCCGCGTCGTGGTGCGCGATGAGCACGACGCGGTCCTCGGCCGAGCGGTACAGCTCGACCGGACCGCAGCAGGGCACCGCGTGCTCCCGGACCCACGCCAGCAGCTCCGGCTGCACGCCCGGCGCGGCCCGCACCTCCCACATCAGCGCCCGCCCGCTCACGGCGCACTCCGCAGCGGCGGAACGGCGGGCATCTCGGTCGCCGCTTCGACGTCCCGGCGGGTCATCCGGAACGCCTCCGGGTAGGACTCGCGGCGGGTGCGGCGCTCCGGTTCGGTGCTGCGCCAGAAGTAGTGGCAGCACTCGCAGCGGCGCACCTCCCACACCCCGGCGACCGGCGACACGGCCTGCACCGTCACCTCGGTCGCGGCACAACGCGGGCACATCGCGCTCTCCTCTCGTCGTCGGTTCAGTTCTCGCGCAGCAGGGCGCGCAGCTTCTCCACCCAGCGCCCGGTCTCGGGCAGGTCCCGCACCGGCTGGCCGTAGTGCCCGCGCGCGTCCGGTGCCACCGGCGTCGTCGCGTCGATCACCAGCTTGTCGCTGATGCCCGCGGGCTGGGACCCGGGATCGAGGCCCACCACCGACATGTTCGGCAGCACCACCAGGTCCCCGGCCGGGTTGACCTTCGTGGACAGCGCCCACATCACCTGCGGCAGGTCGAACGGGTCCACGTCCTCGTCGACGACGATCACGACCTTGGTGTAGCCGAGGCCGTGCGGCGTCGTCATCGCCCGCAGCCCCACCGCGCGGGCGAAACCGCCGTAACGCTTCTTGGTGGACACGATCGCCAGCAGCCCGTGGGTGTACATCGCGTTCACCGCCTGCACCTCCGGGAACTCCGCGCGCAGCTGCTGGTACAGCGGCACGCAGGTGGCCGGGCCGATCAGGTAGTCGATCTCGGTCCACGGCTTGCCCAGGTACAGCGATTCGAAGATCGGGTCGGTGCGGAAGGAGATGCGGTCGATGCGCACCACCGGCATGTTCCGGCCGCCGGAGTAGTGCCCGGTGAACTCGCCGAACGGCCCTTCGACCTCGCGGCGCCGCCCGACGACCACGCCTTCGAGCAGCACCTCGCAGCCCCACGGCACGTCGAACCCGGTCAGCGGCCCGGTGGCGATCGGCGCCGGCGCCCCGCGCAGCGCGCCCGCCATCTCGTACTCGGACTGCTCGTAGCCGAGCGGGGTGCCGCCGACGATGGTGATCATCGGGTCGTTGCCGAGCGCGATCGCGACCGGCAGGTCCTCGCCGCGCTCCTCGGCCTTGCCCAGGTGCAGCGCGATGTCGTGCATCGGCACCGGTTGCAGGCCGAGTTCGTTCCGGCCCTTGACCTCCATCCGGTAGACGCCGACGTTCTGCTTGGCGAAGTTCTCCGGATCGTCCGGGTCGCGGGAGACGACGGCGGCCTTGTCCAGGTAGAACCCGCCGTCGCCGTCGTTGAGCCGGAACAGCGGCAGCACCTCGAACAGGTCGACCTCGGCGCCTTCGCGGGAGTTCGCCAGGAACGGCGGGTCGGCGCGGCGCTCGGGGGCGACCGGGAAGTCCTCCCAGCGCCGGATGAACTCCTGCACCTGCTCGCGGGTGGAGGTCTCCGGCGGCATCCCCATCGCGATGGCGTGGTTGGGCCAGGACCCGTGCGCGTTGAGCACGATGCGCGGGTCGGTGAACCCGGTGACGTCGTCGAACCGCAGCGCGGGCGCGCCCTCGCCGAGCCGGGACACGGCGTTGGCGGCGGCGCCGAGGTCCGGTTCCGGATCGACCTGTTCGGTGATCCGCAGCAGCTGTCCCGCCTCGTCGAGCGCGTCCAGGTAGGACCGCAGGTCGTCGTGGGCCACTTCTCCTCCTTCACTGGTCATCGGTCGGCCGATGCGTCCCGGGCCGCGCGGAGACCGCCCCAGCGGGGGGTGTCCGGGGCGGGCAGGTCGAACTGGTCGAGGACCCGCATCACGACGTGGTCGAGCAGGTCGGTCACCGACTGCGGTTGGTCGTAGAAGGCGGGCATCGGCGGGACCAGCACGGCGCCCATCCGGGAGAGCGCTAGCATGTTCTCCAGGTGGATCTCGCTCAGCGGCGTCTCCCGCGGGACGAGCACGAGCTTGCGCCGCTCCTTGAGCACCACGTCGGCGGCACGTCCGATGAGCCCGTCGGCGTAGCCGGTGCGGATGCCGGCGAGGGTCTTCATGCTGCACGGCACGACGATCATGCCGTCGGTGCGGAACGAGCCGGACGAGATGGACGCGCCCTGTTCGGCGGGCCCGTGCACCACGTCGGCGAGCTCGGCGACCTCGGGGGTGCTGCGGCCGGTTTCGAGCTCGACGGTGGTGCGGGCCCAGCGGCTCAGCACCAGGTGCGTCTCGACCTCGGGCAGGCCGCGCAGCGCTTCGAGCAGGCGCACGCCCAGCGGCGCCCCGGTGGCTCCGGTCATCCCGACGATCAGGCGCACCGCCACCCGCCTCCTTTAGTTCGTAGACGAACGTTCGTACACATACTACCACCGCTGCGGCCGCGGTCACCGCGGCGACGGCTCCGGCCCCACCGCCCGAACCGATCTCGTAGGATGCGAGCCCACCGGACCGGCAAGAGGAGTGCGTCGTGCAGCTGGAAAGCGCCGTCTTCCACCTGATGCGCCGGGTCCTGCAGGACCACGGCGCCCGCTGGCAGGCGCGATCCCCGCAGCTGACCAAGCCGCAGTACGCCGCGCTCACCGCCATCGACGAGGCCCCCGGCATCGAACAGGCCGCGCTGGGCAGGCGCGCCGCGATCGACAAGGCGACGCTCGCCGCGATGCTCGCCCGCCTCGAACAGCGCGGGCTCGTCGCGCGCACCATCGACCGCTACGACCGCAGGCGCCGCGTGCTGGAGCTGACCGACGAGGGCAGGCGGGTGCTGCGCGAGACCACCGCGCTCGCCGACGAGATCAACAGCACCGCGCTGGACCGGCTCAGCGCCGAGGAATCGGACCGGCTCCGGCAGCTGCTCACCAAGCTCGCCGCCGACGAGACCGGCGAACTCGCCCCGCCCCCGGAAACCCCCGGCACCTGACCGAGAACGACTCGCCACCACCGCGGCGTTCGGTCACACTCAGGTCACGCTCGACCCCGCGCCGACGGCACGCGGCCCGGCACCGACGAGCACCGGCACGTCCGCCACGGGCACGGCCGCACCCCACGGCCGCCGCCCCGACGACCCGGCCCGCGTTCGGCCCGCAGCCCCGGCGGCACCCGGCCGAGACCGCGCCGGGAACGGGCGGCTCCCGCACCGACGCCCCGCCGAAGCACCTCGGCGGGCCCGCCGCACACCGATGGATCAGCGATGTCCGAAGCCTCCTCCCACGACCCGGTCACCGACCGGCTGCAAGAGGTGGCCTCCACGTTGGGCGACCTCCGCCTCGACGAACTGCTCGGCGAGCTGCAGGAGCGGCTGGCCAGGGTGATCAGCACCCGGGACCGGATGCAGGACCTGCTGGACGCGGTCCTCGCGATCGGCACCGAGCTGGAGCTCGACACCACCCTGCACCGCATCGTCACCGCCGCCACCGAGCTGGTGCAGGCCCGCTACGGCGCGCTGGGCGTGCTCGGGCCGGACGGCGAGTTCACCCAGTTCGTGCACGTCGGCATCGACGAGGCCACCGTCGCCCGGATGGGGCCGACGCCGCGGGGCCGCGGGCTGCTCGGGCAGCTCACCCGGGATCCGCGCCCGCTGCGGCTGCGCGACCTGACCCAGCACCCGGCATCGATCGGCTTCCCGCAGCACCACCCGCCGATGCGCGGCTTCCTCGCCATCCCCATCCGGGTGCGCGACGAGGTGTTCGGCAACCTGTACCTCACCGAGAAGCTCGACGGCGGCGAGTTCGGCCAGGACGACGAGGTGGTGCTGCGCGCCCTGGCCGCGGCCGCCGGGGTCACCATCGAGAACGCGCGGCTGTTCGACCAGGCGCGGCTGCGGCACCGCTGGTTGCAGGCCTCCAGCGAGATCACCACCGAACTGCTGTCCGGTGTCAGCACCGCCGACGGGCTGCGGCTCATCGCGCAGCGCGCCATGGAGATCTCCCGCGCCGACTGCGCGCTGATCGTGCTGGCCCGCCAGGGCGCCGCCACCGGCCAGGCGCGGGTCGAGGCCGTCGCCGGGGAGGCGGACATCGAGGTGGGCATCCCGGTGAGCACCGACGGCCCGGTGCTGGCCAGCCTCACCGGCGACACCCCGGTGCTGGAGTCGGACGTGTCCGCGTCCCCGGTCAGCGGCCTCAACCACGTGCTGCCCGGCTACGGCCCGGCGCTGGCGGTGCCGCTGCACTCGGGCGAGGCCGGCGCGGGCGCGGTGATCGCGTTGCGCCGCAAGGAGAGCAGGCCGTTCGGTCCGGGGCAGGTGCCGCTGCTGGCGTCCTTCGCCGACCAGACGGCGATCGCGCTGGAGCTGGCGGCGAAGAACCGCGCGCAGCGGCAGCTCGACGTGTTCGGCGAGCGCGACCGCATCGCCCGCGACCTGCACGACCACGTGATCCAGCGGCTGTTCGCGACCGGGCTGAGCCTGCAGGGCACGCTGCGCCGCGCCACCGATTCGGACGTGCGGCGGCGGGTGCAGCAGTCGGTGCAGCAGCTCGACGACACGGTGCGCGAGATCCGCACCGCCATCTTCGACCTGCACTCCTCGCCCGGCGCGGACGACCCGGTGAGCCTGCGCCGCCGGTTGCTGGACACCGTCGCCGACGCCAGCAGCGGCGCCGGGTTCGCCCCGGCGGTGCGGATGTCCGGTGCGATCGACACCGCGGTGCCCGCCGGCCACTTCGAGCACGCGGAGGCGGTGGTGCGGGAGGCGGTCGCGAACGCGCTGCGCCACGGCGGGGCCACCGCGATCACGGTGTCGGTGGACACCGGCGCGGAGCTGACCATCGAGGTGGTCGACAACGGCTGCGGGGCGGCCGGCGGAGCTCCCGGCAACGGGTTGCGCAACCTCCGCGCCCGCGCCGAACAGCTCGCCGGCACCCTCGAACTCACCACCCCCGAGGACGGCGGCACCCGCCTCACCTGGCGAGCCCCCCTCCCCCACGACGAACCCGCCTGACCGGAAGCGCCCGTCGGGCGCCGGGCCGTGCACCCCGGAGGTCAACCAGAGGAAGGACGAGAGCGGAGTTCGGTGGCCAGGACCGCTGCCTGGGTGCGGCGTTGCATCCCGAGCTTCGAGAGCAGCTGCGAGACGTAGTTCTTCACCGTCTTCTCGGCGAGGAACATCCGCTCGGCGATCTGCCGGTTGGTCATCCCGGCGCCGATCAGCTCCAGCACGGCCCGCTCCTGCTCGGTGAGCCGCCGCAGCGGGTCCTCCCGGGAATGCTTGCGCCGCTGCCGGTCGAGCGCGGCGGAGGTGGTGGCCGCGTCGAGCAGCGAGCGCCCGGCGGCGACCTGCCGGATCGCGGAGCGCAGGTCGGAGCCGAGGACCTGCTTGAGCACGTACCCGGACGCCCCGGCCATGATCGCGTCCAGCAGCGCTTCGTCGTCGGAGAACGAGGTGAGCACCAGGCAGCGCACCCCGGGCAGCAGGGAGAGCAGTTCGCGGCACAGCTCGATGCCGTTGCCGTCGGGCAGCCGCACGTCGAGCACCGCCACGTCGGGCCGGGCCGGTGGCAGCCGCACCAGGGCCTCCTGCACGGTGCCGACCTCGGCGACGATGGTGAAGTCGTCCTCGTCCTCCAGGAGGTCGGCGATCCCGCGGCGCACCACCTCGTGATCGTCGACGAGGGCGATGCGGGTCGCGCCGCCCGCGTCGGGGCCGGTGCCCGCCTCGTCCGGTTGTGCCATCTCGCAGCCCCCGCTTCCGCCCGCGGTGTGCGGGCGCGCCAGAAACCGTCGTTCCCAGGCTAAGGGCGGTGCGGCGGGCGGCGCAGGACCGGCGGCGGTGCCCGCTGATCCGGACTCCGGCGGTGGCGGTCGTGCCGATCCGGTGTCGTCCTGGCGCCGCACGCCGAGTGTCCCCAGCTGTTCTCACCTGTTCGACGGTACGAACCGGATACGGCGGGTCACACGGTCGAAGGTCCCGCGCCCGGCCGGATGACCACGATCCGGAAATGTTCCGCGGCGGCAGCGCGCTGTGGTGTCATCGGTGCTGATCATCGTCGTGGCCCGCGGGGCCGCGGCGCGCGGCGAGCGGGGAAGGACGGCGGGATGCGGCGAGGACGGCGGGGTCACCCGTGCGAGCCGGACGCGAGCAGGCTGGGACCGTGGTTCTGCCCGGAGTGCGGCCAGGAGTGGGAGATCCACGGCGTGGCGGGCGGCAGGCCGAAGGTCCGGCGGGTCAGCCGGGTCGCGAAGTTCGTCGCATCCCGCCGTCCTTCCCCGCTCGCCGCGCGCCGCGGCCCCGCGGGGCCCGCCCCAGGTCAGCCCCCCAGACACCCCACCGCCCGTCCCCCCCGGGACCTTTGCCGCTGGGGGTGATCCCGCCCGGCGGGGGGCCGTCGCCCCGGG